>QWQY01000099.1 GCA_003670675.1 Chloroflexota bacterium | reverse complement strand
TGCGGTGTTCGATACAGACAATCGCGTGGTACTCGGTACCAGTGGCCGAGCTGGTGCCGAGCGCTGGCTGGCGTGGCTAGCAACACTCAACGCAGATCCCGACCTGTTGACGCGATTGCACGGCGTTCTCGATGTCGAACGCACCGTGGGTGCGGGACAGCTCGCCATGGTCATCGACTCGTCTTCCCGTCGTTCAACCTAACAACAGGAGTGGGGCGAAGCACTGGCTGTTGCACCGCTCCCGCGGTATGCACAAGGCGATACAGACGTGGCACCGGTGTTGTCCAGCACGGCGGTGGTACTCAACCAGCGCCTGACCAACGACGAAGTACGGGCAGCACAATCGCTCATTGATGCGCTCATCAGTAGCGAACGCCAAATCAGCTTTGCCCAGTACGGTATCCAACCGGTCAATCGTACGGTCGATACCAGCACGTTGCCCGCTGTTGCGTCCATCCAACGCGCTGCCGGCAGTGCAGTTGCACCATCGCCCCTCATGCTCCGGTATGATGTCCAACGTGTCTTGCAGACTGCAATCCGCCAAGTACTCGCGGGTGTGGTCACTCCCACCGATGCCATCACCACGGCAGATTCACAGCTCCGTACCATAGTCGAAGGAACGAACCTCCCATGACCTCACCACTCGAAGCACACATTCGCAATATCCCCGACTTCCCCATTCCGGGTATCCAATTCAAAGACATCACTACCTTGTTGCGGAACGGCGCTGCCATGCATCAGGCCATCGACGTATTTGTCGAACGATACCGGTCGATGCACATCGACGCCGTGGTGGCAATCGAATCACGCGGATTTATCTTTGGGGCACCGCTGGCCTATGCACTCGGGATCGGCCTGGTGCCGGTACGCAAAGTCGGCAAATTGCCAGCCGACACGTATCAGGTCGAGTACGCCCTCGAATACGGCACCGCCACACTCGAAATCCACAAAGACGCATTCAAACCCGGGGCACGTGTCGTCGTCATCGATGACCTTTTGGCCACCGGTGGCACCATTGCCGCAGCGTGTGAGCTGGTTGAACGCGCCGGCGGTGTGGTTGTCGAATCAGCTTTTCTCATCGAGTTAGCGTTCCTCGGTGGCCGCGAAAAACTAGCCAACCGCGCAATCTACACACAAATTACGTACTAAATTCCGCATAAAAAGACGAACGGCGTGTTGGCACATCATGGCCAACACGCCGTTTTTGATCCTTTTACTCGCACAAGAGCAGTTTAAGGATCCATAAGAGATTTGTTGGTCCGAAACAAGATGTTGATCTTCGTTGAAATCTCCTCATCTTGATCGACCGCCCAACTACAACGGCTGATTGTGCTTCAACAACGCATGCGTACGCCGCCCAAGCACCACGAGATAACCCACCACCAAAATCACCGCAAAGGCAAACCACTGGAACGTGTACCCCAGATGTGAACCTTGCCCCATGTCGGTTGTCAAGGCAGGATAGGGCAAGGTCGCAGGACGTTCCGTATCATCGGTCGGCTGGATCTGCGCAAATCCCGCGGCCAGTGGTACACCCAAGACTGAACCAATCGCACCGGTGTCGATGGTGAACCACTTGGTGCTGCTCGCCTCGGGGGTATTTTCGCGCGCTTCTTGGTCGATACGCCAGACTGCGGCAATCGTCTGTGAGCCGGTGGGTACCGGGAACTCTGTTTGCCAGCGTTCGCCTACCCCTGCCTCGTAGGGGATCCACCCCCGATTGACCAAGACTGCCTGCCCATCGTCGGTGCGCAACACACTCAGGATGTGGTAACCCGTACCCCCTTTGAATGCCCGGTTGCGCCAGAGCACTTGATTTGGCTCGTAGCTCCCCGTGAGCGTCAACGGGCGATACTCGCGTTCGGCAGCCGGCAGTGCGAGGAGGTCTGCGAGATTCAACGGTTGACTCGCCAATGACGTATTGATGCGTTGGTTGATGGCACTCCGTTCGAGATGCCGGTCATACTGCCAAAGTCCCAAACGCACGAGAACGACGGTGAGGATAACAACGACAACGGTCAGATACTTGGTGCGACCGGCCCACAAATCCGACATTCGCGGTAGTACGTGCATGCGAGTTCCTTTGTGATGAATCTTGGTCTGCGTTTGACAACGGTCGGACGGAACTGCTATACTTGACAACGTTGCTTCGATGCCGATATAGCTCAGCGGTTAGAGCGAACGACTCATAATCGTTAGGTCGGTGGTTCGATTCCACCTATCGGCACCAACCAAACCCGTTGCCTCTGGCAGCGGGTTTTTGTGTGCCTACTGGCGCTGGCGGAGCCGCATGATGGGCTGTTCGAGCTCGCGATGCCAGCATGCAGCCAGCCAAAACGACCCCACGAAAAAGACCATGGTCACCACGATATCAATGCCGACATTGCTCCCCACAGGGCCTGCTAGCCCCACCACCGTCTGTCGTACCGGGTAGTGCAGCAAATAGAGGGGGTACGACAGCAGCGAAATCCAGCGGAACCCCTGTGCGATGCGCCCACTCGATGCATGCTGCACGCCTGCCAAAAATGGGAACAACCCCATGATACCGAGACTCATTACGGGGATGATGCTGGTCCGCACCCACGGCGCTTGTTCCCACTGCGGCTGTACGAGCTGTACCGTGGTGATATACGCAACGACCATCACGCACGCACCGCCGAGCCAAATCCATGCATAGCGTGCCACCAGTGGCCACGTGCGCCACGCCCATACCAGTGCCATCCCGCTAGCAATGGCATCGAGCCGCAACGGGACGAATTGCCGCAGCTGATCGTTCCACGACCAGTCAGTGGTCATCGAAAACCATGTCCGTACCACAAACGGGACGATAATCAGTACGCCGAGAGTGACTGCCAGCGCCCGTTGTGGCCGCAACCAAAGCGCAGCCATACTCAGGAGCAGTGCTGCTATCACATAAAACCATTCTTCGATCGACAGACTCCACGCAACCAGGAAAAACGGCGGGTGAACCTGCCACATGTTTTGGATGAAGACAACATATGAGCCGAGATTCGCGATTGTTGCACCGTTCCAACCAGCAATCGCGACCATGGCCAGGACAAGCCAATACAACGGCAGAGTGCGTGCCCAGCGCCGATGCAAAAAGAGCCATAATGCCCGCGGCTGCCCCCAGCTGGGCAGTGCGGAAACCACTAGATCCCCGATCAGCCAGCCACTCAGCACAAAAAACGCTTCGACCGCGAATTTCACCAACCAATGCACGAGCGTAACGACCCACGCATTGCCGTATTCCATTACGGTCGGCGTGTGTGCGAGCAACACAAACAGCACCACCAGCCCACGCAGATAATCCAACCCGACTGATCGATGCTGGTCGAGGGTCACGCCGCGACGGATCCCGCGGCCACACAACCACTCGTCAATGGTGGGCACAATGCTATACGCAGCAGCGACCACTGCCCAACCGCGGCCTTGTGCAGGATCAGCCCTGCGACCCAGCAAACAGACGACAGCGACGATGAGTGCCGACACCAACAACACCGACCCCTGCGTCGCCAAAAACACCAGCACCAGTGCGGCTACTAGACGACGCTGTGGACGCACAGCACGCCACCAAAATCTGCGCAGGCGTAGGAGTGCAACACTACCGATGAGCACACCGGCTTGCCAGAGCGGGTACCAGGCCGACGCACCGTGTTGGGTCAGCAACCATGCAGACACCCCAATCACCAAGATTGCCAGCACGCGGCGTTCTGACGGCCGTACCCAAACGGCATATCTGACGGCCAGCAGCAACGTCCCAATGAACGCAACGACCATCAGGATGGCAGGAGCATCACCACGACGAAAGAGCACGATTGCGCCAACCATCAACGTAGACGCCAAAACGCGCATGCGGATGTCACCAGACGCCCGTCGGGCCACCAAGGTAAGCACCCAGACGACGCCCAGACTGAGCGCCAGCGCAGGCACTGCCGGCCAATACCATCCACCTGGGGTGAGCGTGACATCGTCGACGGCAACGCCCAACACCCGCCGTCCATCGCTGGCGGGTATTGGGACGGACAATGCCACATCCAGCGTCCCCGTGACGCTATACGGCAATGTGATGGGAACAGGATAGCGTGCAAAACCCGGGGCCACAGTAACCTCTGTGACGCGCTGATCGACCGTGACGCGCATGGTGGTGGGGATGCTGGCACTTGCCATGAATGTCAACGTCGCAGCACCACCACTGAACCCATTGAGCATGAGGTGTGCCTCTGGGTACGACCAGCGAAACGACGTCCCAGCGCCGTATTCGACCGGATAAAAGCCCGAAACAACAGCACTATCGAAGCGTCCGATATCAACCCGGGCTGACAGTGGTGCAGCCCAGGCCAATGCCAGACAGAACAAACTGACCACCCATACCCAATGGCGCGTCATCGGCGGAACCTCGCGGTAATCTCGCTGAGCACCAATCCCTGGGTAGCCCCAAAATCCGGGAGCTGTACGTGCTGGGCGTCGGGCAGCAGACCAATCGGTGATTTTTGGGCAACCTCGACATACCCCGAACCGGCCATCAGGGTGACTTCGGTACCGGTAGGGAGCGAATCGTAGGCGCTCCGCACCGCCATAATCGTCGGGATGCCCAGTGTACGCAAAATCGTCGCAGGGTGCGACAACTCTGCACCAAGTTCGACGATAATGCCCGCACAATGTTGTGCAATCGCAATCCACTGTGCATCAAATGTCCGCAATACCAAGATGACATCGGCACGATCAAAACCAGGCGGGAGGGTTGCTGCGTTGTAGGTCGGGCGCCAGGTGACTCCGACGACCGAACCGTCATTGATGCTCCGCCCTTCGAGGACGACGCGTAACGGGGCACCGTCTTCGCGCCAACGCATCGGATCATCGAAGCGTTGCAATGCGGCCGGGACGTGTAAGTGCGAGTAGTAGGCACGCAGTGCGAGACGTGCTTCGAGCATTTCGACGGGCATGCGCCACCCATGCGAAATACGCACGAGTTCGGCAGGACTGACCATCCAGACGACTTCCTGTGAAGGCAAGTCACCTGCCGCGACGATGCGTTCGGCATACTGGAGAATCACTTTTCGCGTCCGTTCGAGGATTCTGAGGTAATCTGACCGGATGGCATCGCGCCGTGTCATTGCATATCGAAGGACGACCCATACCGGCCATGCTGCAATGCCACGCAGGGTGTGTCGTGCCGTCGGGATAGCCGTACTGTGTGCGATCAGACGCCGCAAAATGGGCTCGTGATGTTCACGATAGCGCGGCGTCGCAATGTCGTATTCGGCGGTCCCCCGGTGCCCGTAGCGCGCCATCAATTCTTCCCATTTGCCGACAAACACCGGATCGCTCGGCATGCGCGCAGCCCGGATATCATCGAGGAATTCTGGCCGTGTATCGACAAAATTTTGGATGGGAATAATATCAGCCAAAATGGTCCGCTGGAACGATTTGTAGCGCACACTCCACTCTGCATAAACACGCCGGCGCCGCATCCAGGACTCGAGTGGGCCAATGATCCGGGCGGTGACGAAGTAGCCTTGTACAGAGATAATGGCTGCCTGTTGGAGCACGGTGATGAGATCGTCGAGATCGCCGTGGTGTTTGCGGGTGCGTTCGAGCAGGTCCGCCAATGTCTTTCGCATCCGACGCGGGGCTGTCAGGGCCTCCCAGAGCAGAAAGACGAGCCGCCACCAACGACGCCGCAATCGTTCAGGGTTTGTCGGTATAGAGACCAACAGTGCGTCGTTCAAATCTGCCAAGAGTGTGCCTGGAACACCCCAGCGGCGCGAAATGTCGGCCAGCAACGCATAATTGACGCGCACCCGGCCGGCAAATACCTCGATGAAGCTCCGTTCATAACTCAACTGTGTATCAGCACGTGTAAACAGCCCAAACACATCGCGACTAATACTTGCGTAGAGTGCTGCACTGAAGTACGACGGTAATTCGGGCATGTGATCACGGATATCCGCAGACCCAAAGCGCTCGTTCCTTCGCACCGGCGCAACCACATGGCGCAATTCGATAAGCCAACACTCGTGTCCATCGTCTGCCCATTCGACAATCCAGCGGCTGTCTCCAAAGACGATACGGATTTTTTGGAGGAGCAGTTGGAGGCGCTGAGTGAACGGCAGGGGCGCATTAACGGACTCACCGGGTGAGAGTCGCGGCAACAACAGATGCAGGGTGTCGGATTGGCCGCTCGCGAGTTGTTCGGCAGTACCGGGATGGTAATTGACAAAATCGTCTTCGAAATCGCTGTCGATGACGGCAATCCCTGCATGTTGTGCATCGACCATGGTCATCAACAAGACGTCGCGACGGAGTACCTGAGGGAAGCGTCGCGCAGACGCCCACACCGCACACACGGCGGTCGCAAGGACCGTTGGATCGCGGCGATCGATACGGAGTCGGGTCGCACCGGGTGCATGCATCTGCAACGGTGCCCCTGCTTGTGTGTGAAACAACGTCCGCACGGCGATTTTCGAACCGAGGTGCGTCAGCGCATGGAACAGTTGGTAAGTGTCGATAAACGCATGCATATCACGCGGCACGAGTGCCGTGTTGTGCGTAGCCATCATGTCGTGTGCTTCGGCGTACTGGACGGCAGCGTCGAACAAGACAGTACTCGGCGGCACCGCGATACCGCGCCGTGCTGCCAAATCGAGGAGCACTCCTTTGGCACACACACCGTGTTTTTGTAATTTGCCCGTGCCGATGGTATACAAAAATGGCGTTTGCGCCATGACCTTATCCACTCACTAGCTGCGCCACGTCCATCGCGGTGTATGATACGCGGTACTACACCCTATCGTTCATACGAGTGTACATGATTCTGGAGCACAATGGAACAACACCAGAAGGGCAAGGTTCAACGA
>QWQY01000098.1 GCA_003670675.1 Chloroflexota bacterium | reverse complement strand
CACGTCGCATCGCTCCGAGTTTTCGCAAACGATATCGTGCTGTCCGTCAATACTTCCTGCATAGCCTCTCCTGTGAATCGAAAACCGGGTTACCGCGTGCGGTAACCCGGCTAAAGAATGATTTATAAGTCAGCTGTTCGTTTGCCGCCGAACTTCTTTTGTAGTTCGTCGTCTAGCTCGTTTGCCTTAGAGAGAAGCGCAAGCACGACACTCACTAACTCTGGTTCATCAAGATTATCACCAAGAAGATTATGCTCAAAATTCAAATGAGTCTCAGTAGATACATCGGACAGATTAGATGCTACCCGACCCCACAAGAACGATTGGCCAGTTGTGGCTACCCACTCATATAGCGCAGGTGTGCGTTTTGCATTCCACAAAATTGACGCAGACAAAACTACGACCGTATTCATGCCGTCGTTGTCTTTTATCCATTCTTTCACTTCTACACTCAAAATAGAACTTTCATGTCGAACCATTATTGTTTCGTCATCTGTGGTTGTAATTTCAAAATTCTTCGCCATCATCCGCAGAACTTTATTCCTGACCTGCTCTACTGTGGGCATGTTGCTTCCTTCTAGTATTGCGAAAACGTATAAATCTGCGTTGTTTGCAACCAACGTATTACGTACTAAATCAAAAACCAGAAAATTTGTCAAGAGTCATTTTTAATCAGTCATGCGGAATGTATACGGGTGTGGCATGCGGGAGTATTTCTCTGCGTCACTGCTCCCTCACCCGCATCCGCAGGAGCGGGTTCTCTGCGTGACCGTGCTCGTGGCATTGTGCCACCAAACAAAATCCCCCACTGCCCGAATGGGCACGTGGGGGTTCGTTGATGAAAAACAGATCAGCTAATAACTGATTACTTACTAATGCCGCGCCAGAGGCGATTCAATGGCTTCAGATCGCTCAACACCGTCCGTGCAGTGTTCAACCCCGATGCCGCGAATACGCCACCCCCCGGGTGCATGCTCGCCCCGGTCATATACAGGCCCTTGATGGGCGTGCGGTAGTCGGCCAGCTCGGCGATGGGGCGATAAAAGAACATCTGGTCCAGCGACATTTCGACGTGCATGACATTGCCCTTAACCAGGCCGTGCAGGTTCTCGAGGTCGAGCGGTGTCTGGATGTAACGGTCGATGATTTTGCCGCGCATGTTGGGCGCATAGCGATACAACACCTCGAGGATCGAGTCTGCCACGCACTCGCGCTCGTTCGACCACTCCATCCCGTTGGCCAATTGGTACGGGAAGTACTGCGCCCACAGAAACACCGCATGCTTGCCCGGCGGCGCCACAATCGGGTCAATTGCCGAGAAGGTCATCGCAATCACCGATGGGTCCTTCGACGGCAATCCCTGGCTGAAGTCCGCATAGCCGCGCCGCACATAGTCCATCGACGGTGCCAGCAACTGCAAGCCATGGTGGTTGCGGTGCGCCTTGCCGTGCGACGGCGAGGCGATGTAGTCCGGCAACTCATCCGCCGCACAACGCACCGTCATCCCGAAGCCGTTGCCGACGCGGATGTTGCGGATCTTGTGGATCAATGCGCTCGACAAATGGTCTTCGCCGACCATCCCCAGCATGGTGGTCTGGATGTGGGCGTTCGAGATGACAATCGGCGCCGTGTAGCGCATGCCGTCCATTGTTTCGACGCCCTCGGCTTTGCCGCCCTTGATCAAAATCTTTTTCACTGCTGCGTTGAGCACCACCGTGCCGCCGGCCGCCGTGAACGAGCGCGACATCGCCTGCGTCAGCATGCCGCTGCCGCCCTTGGGGTGCTTGGCACCGCTGGTGTGCATCATGGCATGCCAGCCAAAAAAGTCGCCGGCGCCGATTTCGTCCGGTGGCGGACCCGACTGCGCGCCCAACCAAGTCAGCGCTGCCCGCATCGCCTCGGACTCGAACGTCTCGGTGATGAGTTGGCCGTACGAGCTGAACAAACGCCGCACCGTCTCGAGCGTGCTGGTGATGTGGCGCACTTTCGCCTGGGCCTGCGCCATTTTGCCGAACAAGCCCATCACGCTGGGTGGGTTGAGGAAGACGTCGAAAATTGCTTCGTTCAGAGGCCCCCAGTAGTTGAGGAACTCGCGGTAGGCGTAGGCATCCTTCTGCGACACGCTGGCGATCGAATTCAGCGTCGCGTCGATATTTCGTTCGAACGAGATCGACCCCGAGCCGTCCGGCAACGGGTAGAACGCATAGGGGTCCATGTCGATGTATTCGAGGCCGTACTTCTCGAGCTCGAGGTCCTTGACCACGGGGGTCAGGTGGATCATGATGTGGGCCGACGAGCCGACGTCGATTTTGTAGCCGGGGATGACCTCCTCGGTGCATACGGCGCCGCCCACAATACCACGCCGCTCGAGCACGAGCACCCGCAACCCTTCGCGCGCCAAATACCCCGCCGTCGTCAGGCCATTGTGCCCACTCCCGACGATAATCGCATCATAGTCGTACATTGCCATAACGGTCCTTTATCCCAGGTGGCTACTGTGGCTGTGCGCCTTTGATCATCTGTGAGTAAATCTGTGTCGTCGACAACGATGCGTGGCCCAGCAATGCCTGCACGCGGCGCAGGTCGACTCCGCTGGTAATCATATGGGCCGCAAACGAATGGCGCAGCATGTGCGGCGTCAAATCGGCCACACCCAATTCGTCGGCATATTGCTTGAGGATGAGCCAAAACCCTTGGCGCGTCAGCCGTCCGCCGCGATGATTGACAAACAGCGTCCGCTCGGGCGACTGCTTTTCCATCACGAGCTGACTATAGGCGTTGTCGAGGTATTCTTCGAGCGCCGTCAACGCTGATTCGCTGATGGGCAAGATGCGCAGCTTCTTGCCTTTGCCCACACAGCGGATGATTTTTTTGGACAAATCAATATCGCCGATATTGAGCCCGACCAGCTCGCTGACGCGCATCCCCGAGCAGTAGAGCACTTCAAACATGGCCCGGTCACGCGTCCGCTCGGGCGAGCGCACCCGCTGCGGCAGCTCCATCAGCTCGTCGACCTGGTTGGGGCTGAGCGATTTGGGCGCTTCGCGCTCGACCTTGGGCGACTCGATGGTGTTGGTCGGGTCGACCGTGACGGCGCGGATGGTCACTAGGAAGGCGTAGAACGACTTGACCGCCGCCGTGCGCCGCGCCACGGTCGCGTTCGAATACTGCTTCTCGCGCAGGTAGAGCATAAACGCCATGATATCGGCGTTCTCGGCGCGGCTCATGTCGCTGACCTTGCGCGTCGCCATGAACGAGAGGAACTGGTTCAAATCGGTCCGATATGCCGAGGTAGTGTTTGGTGTGAGATTGCGCTCCGACACCAAGTACGCGATAAACTTTTCGACGTGTTCATTCATGGCTGTTGCTCACTCTCACGATTGCAATGCGGTGACGTCGTCTTCCGCACGCTGACCGGCAGATCCAATCGAGAAGTATTTGGCCTCGGGGTGGTGCACCACCATTGCCGCCGTGCTCTGTTCGGGGATCAACTGGTATGCCTCGGTCAGCGACACGTCGATTTTGTCGGTGGGCAGAATGGCGAACAACTTGGTGTGCTCATCCAAATCCGGGCAGGCCGGGTAGCCCCACGAGTAGCGCCGACCCTGTTCGCCACCCAAGCCGAGGCTCTGGCGCACAAGTTTGTTCGTGTACTCGGCCAGGCCCTCGGCCAACGATACCGCCAAGCCGTGGATAAAGTACGAGCGGCTATAGTCGCCCTGCTTCTGGAGTTCTTCGGTCAAATCGTCGACCTTGGTGCCCATCGTAACGACCTGCAAGGCAATCACGTCGTACTCGCCCGACGCGACCGAGCGGTAGTAGTCGGCCAAGCACAAGCGTTCGCGCTCGGGCTGGCGGGGGAACACAAAGCGCTGTAGCACCTTGGTGCGGTCGGTTGGGTCATAGACGATGATGTCTTGGCCTTCGGATTGACACGGGTAATAGCCATAGACGACCTTGGGCTCGAGCCAGCCGTCGCGATCGGCCTCGCGCATCAAATCGCGCACCATGATGTCGAATTCGGCCTTCAGCTTTTCCCATTCCTCGCCCTTGGCGTTTTTGGCGCCCCACTGCAGACGGTACAAGGCGTTGCGGTCCATGCTGGCCACTACGTCGTCGAGGCGGATGCGGGTCAGCACCTGGGCGCCCCAAAATGGTGGCGTCGGCACGGGATTGTCGCTTTTGACAGCCGACCGTGCATTGGCATCGCCGGTCCCGGCCCGACCATGGGTCGTCAACGTCTGCCGACCGCGCTCTTTGTCGTGTTTGGCAGCGATTGCGTCACTCTGCACCTGGGCTTTGAAGGTGGCGCCGAGCTTAGGATCGATCAACGTATCCATCGTCTCGAGGCCTTCGAAGGCGTCTTTGCAGTAGAACACGCCGGCGCCGTACATTTCGTCGACATCCACAAAGCTGATGCGCTGGCCGTACTGCCGATTAATCGCCGCACCACCCACCATCACGGGGAACGCCAAGCCGCGCTTGTGGAGCTCTTGGACCATGATGGGCATCTGCTTGGATGTACTGACCAACAGCGCCGACAAACCAATGGCATCGGCACCCACTTCGAGCGCTTTTTCGATGATGGTATTGACCGGAACCTGCTTGCCCAGGTCATAGACGGTGTAGCCGTTGTTGGACAAAATCGTATTGACCAGGTTTTTGCCGATGTCGTGCACGTCGCCATACACCGTGGCGAGGACCACTTTGCCCTTGCTGGTGCCTTCGAGCCGGTCGAGGTAATGCTCGAGGTGCGACACGGTCTTCTTCATGACCTCGGCGCTCTGGAGCACAAACGGCAGGATCAACTGCCCTGCGCCGAACAAATCGCCCACTTGCTTCATGGCCGGCAACAGCACGTTGTTGAGCACGGCCACGGCCTCGAGGCCCTGCGGCGAAGCGCCTTCGGCGTTCATCGTGGTCGCGACGGCATCGCCCAATTGCAAGCCGTGCGGCGTGAGCCGCTGTTGCACGGCTTCGTCGATGTCGGCCTCGACACCTTCTTTTTTGCGGTGCAGGATTTTCCAGTACAAACGCTCGTCGACGGTCATCCCAGCGGTCGGATTGACGACTTCTTTTTCGTCACTCGACGCATTGGCTTCGTAGTATTGGATAAAGCGGGCCAGGGCGTCTTCACGTTTGGCGAAAATCAAATCTTCGCAGAGTTCACGCTGGTCCTGGGGAATCTCGGCATATGGGCTGACATGGCTCGGGTTGATAATCGCGGTGTCGAGCCCCGCGGCCACGGCGTGGAACAAAAAGACCGAGTTCAACGCTGCCCGGGCATGCGGCGCGACGCCGAAGCTCAGATTGCTCACACCCAACGTCGTAAAACAACCGGGGATGTGTTTTTTGACCAAGCGGATGCCGTTGAGGGTCTCGACCGCAGCATGGCGGAGTTCTTCTTGGCCGGTGGTGATGGGGAAGGTGAGCACGTCGAAGATCAACGCCTCGGCCGGCACCCCAAACTCCTCGCGGGCGATGGTGGCCAGGCGCTGGGCGATCTCGAGCTTGCGCTCGGCCGAATGCGCCATGCCGGTCTCGTCGATGGTCATCGCCACCGTCGCCGCGCCGTAGCGGGCAATGAGCGGCATGATTTTGTCGATTTTCTCACCGCGGCCACCCTCGAGCGATACCGAGTTAACGATGGCGCGGCCCGGGTAGCTTGCCAAGGCAGCCTCAAGCACGTCCTGCTCGGTGGTGTCGATGACCAGGGGCAGTTCGACGTTCATGGTGAGTTTTTTGATCAAGTTCACCATTTGGTCGCGTTCGTCGCTGCGCTCGGTCATGGCCACACAGACGTCGAGCATGTGCGAGCCGCTGTCGACCTGTTCGCGGGCCACTTCGAGCACGCCGTCGTAATCGTCGTTGATGAGCAGGCGCTTGACCTTGCGCGAGCCCAACGTGTTGACGCGCTCGCCGATCATGGTCAATGTGCCGTCCTGTTGCAGTGCCGCCGAGCGGATGCCCGACGAGACGCTGGGGATGTATTCGATATCGCGCACCATCGGCGCGATGTCGCCGCCTAGATGCTCGCGCAGTTTGGCAATGTGGGCCGGGCGCGTGCCGCAGCAGCCACCGACGACGCTGACACCGTATTTGGTGACGAACTCACCGAGGGTAACCGCAAACGGCTCGGGCTCCATGGGGAACACCGTCGCGCCGTCGACCTCGATGGGCAAGCCGGCATTGGGAATGCACGATATGGGCTTGCGTGAGTGCGCCGTCAGGTATTGGATGGCCTCGCGCATATGCTCGGGGCCAGTGCTGCAGTTGAGTCCGATGACATCAACCGGCATGGCCTCCATGGTGGCGATGTAGGCAGGAATATCGGTCCCCAACAGCATACGGCCACTCATATCGAGGAAAATCTGGGCCTGCACGGCCACATCGGGCCGGTTCATGTCTTTTTTGGCTCGGCGCAGACCGTCCAGCGCGGCCTTGACCTCGAGGATGTCGACGCTGGTTTCGACCAGCAACACGTCGACGCCGCCCTCGATCAGGGCCATGGCCTGCTCGCGGAAGGTGTCGCTCAGCTGATCAAACGTCACATCGCTCAGGGCCGGGTCATTGGAGGAGGGAAGCTTGCCCGTGGGTCCAATCGAGCCGGCCACGTAGCGGTGGCGACCATCTTTGGCGGTGTAGCTGTCGGCCACCGAGCGGGCCAACCGGGCGGCGGTCACGTTGACTTCGTGGACCTTTTCGCCCAGACCCCATTCTTCGAGGCGGGGTTTGGTGGCTTGGAAGGTGCAGGTCTCGAGCACGTCGGAGCCAGCCGCCAAAAACGAGCCGTGGATCTTGCCAATCACGTCGGGCCGGGTCACCACGAGGTAGTCGCGGCAGCCAAAGGTACGCTCGCCGCCGTAGTCTTCGGCAGTCAGATCGAAGTCGTCGATACTGGTCCCCATTGCCCCGT
>QWQY01000097.1 GCA_003670675.1 Chloroflexota bacterium | reverse complement strand
GGTTTCGAGTGTTGGTACAACCCTCGCAGAACGGTGTGCGCACGAAACGCTCTGCGAAGGTGCAAGCCCCAAGCCACTCGACGTGGATCGGGTACTCGCCCTGTTGCGTGCGACACGCACCTAGGTGTCTTGAGCCGGTGATGACGTTTCGTTGTCACCGGTTTTTTGTTTCCATTGGATCGTACGCGCGAGGATGGCATCACTCCAAATCGGGAAAAGGTCTGCAACCAAACGCAATAACAGATCGCGGAAGCGTGGGTAGACGATACGTCGGTTGTAGCGCAGTGCCGACACAATAGACCGAGAAACTACCTCTGGCGCCATGCCGGGGCTGCGGGTCCGGCGCTGTTCACGGTCGGGTCCAATCCGATGCGCAAAAAAACCACTTGCAACGGTCCCAGGGCGGATAACAGATACGGTGATACCGAGTCCACGGGATTCAATCCGTAACGCCTCACAGAGGCGTTCTAATGCGGCTTTGGTAGCAGCGTACCCGCCCGTGTATGGTAGTGCGTGCTGCCCGACGACCGAAGAAATCACGACGTATTGGCCACCGTGCTGTCTGCTGAAGTACGGGTTGACTGCGTTGACGACATGCAAAAAACCGCCGACATTGACCGCCATAGCGTCGAGATAGTTCCCATAATCGAGTTCTGCGACGGGACCAGTTACACCAACACCTGCATTACACACCACCGCATCTATACGACCGAGCGTGGCTATGATGTGTTCGACCGTCGCTGAGACCGCATGTGCGTCGGTGACATTGACCGTGCAGACCAGATGACGTTCGGGATTGTGCATTGTTTGTCGGACATGTGCGAGTTCATCTGCTCGGCGTGCACACAACACGATGGTCGCACCGTGCGACGCCAATAGACGGGCAGTAGCCGCGCCTATCCCTGCACTCGCTCCCGTAATCAGTATGACACTCCCGGCAATTGGACGTCTCATGTGGTTCCTCTCGAGTGACTTCGTGCCGTCCAAAGATTGCGTTCCCAGCGCATCACAAAGCCACGTTCACCGGCAGTACGAGCGATGGCACTGTGCGCATGTGCATGCAAAACGACGCTGTGACAATCGTGTTCTGCAGCATAGAAGAGGCTTGCATCCAGGAGTTTTTCGAAGTGGGTGCGCTGGCGCCGATGTGGTGCTATCCATCCCCCGAAGCAAAAGGCATAGCCGTCTTGGATGCGTATGCCGGCACTGGCGATGACACCGTCACCATGGAGAATCGACACAAACGTCGCTTCGGGCTGCATTGCATACGCATGACGCAGTACCCGCTCCGTATCTGATGCAAGATGATCCACAGCGACGGAATTGTCTGACGCGGTGCTCCAAACAAGATTACTCGATGCACGCCGCGGAGTTTGGGCGTGTGTTTCATAGGTCCAGGCGTTCATTGTCGGATACGGCTCAAGCCCTGCATCGTGGAGGGCGAGTAAATCGTGCACTGATTGTGTGCGCCCGGCGCATTCAACACGGAACGGCGTGCCATGGATGCGAAAGTATTCATGCATTGCATCAATGTCCTCCGCAGCAAATACGCCTGCAACATGATTGAACTGGTAGCGCGGCCCACTCACCATGGCAATCGCAGTGCTCCATTGGCGGACATGAACCGTTGCGTGCGGGTCAACGGTGCTGATGCTGCGCACCACCCGCGACTGGAACAGTGCGGTCGATGTTTCGACAAAATATGTATCAATGTTCATGGGCAAGTTGCCTGTAGAGCGATATCAGTTGTTGCATCGATGCTGTATTGCTGCGTGTTGCTGCATACGCAGCGGCGTGTTCACTGATGGCGGTACGCAATGCGGTATCTTCGACAAGCCTGAGCACGGTTTCGCGGAGGGAGTCGGGGCGCTCGGGGTCATACACCAGGCAATTATGATCGGGGACCAAGGTGTCCTGCAACCCTCCCACAAACGGCGCAACCACCGGCAGGCCGCATGCCATTGCTTCGAGTGGTGCGAGGCCGAATGATTCGCTTTGCGAAGGAAACACAAAGATATCTGCTGCAGTATATGCATCAATCAAATCTTCGCCGCGCAACACACCGGTAAAGTATGCATCGGTATGGGCAAATAATGCGCGCGCGTGGTCTTCTTGATGACCTCCACCGACCAAGACAACGCGAAATGTTGGGTTGTTGCACAACGGGACGAGTTGTGCGATTCCTTTTTCTTCGGTGAGACGTCCAACGTACAACACCACGAGTCGCGTATCATGCGCACCGAGAAAAGATGCTCTGACCTGCTGATTGCGTGGTTTTCGTCTGAACCGTTGCGTGTCGATCCCACGTACCCAATGCGTCACACGCTGGATCCCATGTGCGTGTAACTGTGCCACCATTGCACGAGACGGGGCGAGATTGATGCGTGCACGATTGTGCCAAAGTTGAAAAAAAGTCCATGCAATCGGTAAGCCCCAGGTACCCGCATACTGGCGCACATAATAGTTGATATCCATATGGACAGATCCAATGAGCGGGACGCGTCCCCACAGCGCCATTATGACCCCTGCGGTACCAATAAATGTAGGGTTCATCACATGGATGATGTCTGGTTCGAATGCAATGATGCCACGCACACCCTCCCAAGTCGGCATACTGCAATAGAGTTCACGATACAGAGGAAAACGGGGTCCCCACGATGGGAACACGGTATAGCCACGGTAGCGAGACGGAGCCGAGGGTGGTGCATAGATACAGACCTCAATCCCTTCTTGTTCAAGGGCATCGAGCATTTGACAGATGATGGTGACGACACCATCGTGTTTGGGGAGAAATGTTTCGGTGAATATCGCAACGCGCATGCAGGTTGTCCTCCCATTCTATTTTAGACTACGGAGACCCACGCGGAAGGACAATCTGGCAGGAGGAAAAAGAGCCAACATGGTACAATACCGGCACACTTAAACATGGAGGTTCCGGTGACGATTGTACCCAAACGTGTCACAGCGCTTTTTGCCGATTTTAGCCCAGTGGTTTTTCGTATCCTAATCCACAGTCTGTTGTTTGGCTTTGCTGCAAGCATCTCCGATGTGCTGTTTAACTTTTATTTAGATAGCCTTGGATACGGCAATGAAGTTGCCGGACAAATGAATTCAATTTTCCGTGCAGCCGGGGTTATCTTTGGCATTCCCGTCGGTATGCTGATCGATAAACGCGGTGCTCGCAAAGTATTGATGTTTAGCATCATCGCATATGGTGCGAGTTGGCTCGCGGTGTTATCGACGACCGATATTCGTATCATCGCACCGGTCTATTTCTTGGTGGGGGCAGCAAATATTGCTACATACACCGCAATTATTCCGTTGCTGAGCAGTGTGATCGAACCAAAACAGCGGGCAAGCTTTTTTGGGATCAATGCAGGTGCCACGGTCGCGGTCGGGTTCGTCGGATCGTTGCTTGGCGGCGCGTTACCGTCGCTGATTGCACCATTTGTCGGTGTCGCACCCACCGACCAGCTCGCGTATCGGTTGGCATTGGTCAGCGTGTCGGTTATTGGTTTTCTGGCAATTGTGCCGTTGTTGGGATTTTCGGCAGCAGCAAATAAACATCATGCCGCAGGACACGCCGCACCCGTAAGTAGTGGAAACAAGCTTCCGTTCATTCGTTTGGTATTGTTCGCTTCACAAGGGTTCTTGTTGGGGTTGGGCGGCGGCATGGTTGTCCCATTCCAGAATTTGTTTTTCCGTGAACAATTCAATCTCCCCGATGCACAAGTCGGGTTAATTCTCGCGATTTCTGCATTTGCAATGGGGTTTGGGAGTTTTATTGGCGGACCGCTCTCAAAACGCTTTGGTTTGCGTAATGCCGCGGCATGGACGCGATTTCTTGCCGCTCCCACGTTGCTCCTGATGTTGGTACCTAACTTGTGGGTGTCGGCCGCTGCGTATTATGTGAGTCGGCTCGTCATCGGGGTGACCTTCCCACTCGCAGATGCGTTGGTGATGCAATCTGTGCCGGTCGAACAACGTGGCACTGCGACGAGTCTGTCGTCGATGCTCTGGTCATTTGGCTGGTCCGCGGCTGCGTTGATGAGTGGCTATATCCAACTCGACAGCGGGTTTTATTGGGTCTTTATCGCCTCAGGCGCTGCATACGTCATCTCTGGCCTGTCGTTCTATCTCATTCCATTCAAAGACGGCGGCCATTAGGGTGTACGCTGCCAGGCGTCTGACACCTGGCCCACGATTCGTATTCTGCGGCAAAGGCGCCATACATGATTGAACGATTGCGATTGCCTGCAGTGTTGACGCATCATATCGTTCTGCGCTTGTATGCGTTCACGATGATTGTCGGATTCCTGAACGGGATCCCGGATGTGGTGTTCAACTTTTACTTGATTGCGCTGGGATACGGCAGTGATGTCAGCGGACAAATGGCCGGCTTGGTGCGCATGTCCGGGTTCGTCTTTGGGATTCCTATTGGGATCGCAGTGGACCGCTGGGGGAGCATTCGCACCATGCAGGCGGGGGCGCTTGCCAACATCATTGTGTGGAGTGTCTTGGTTTTCGCGCCGAATCTGCTGTTCATCCAAATTGCCTATTTCTGTTCGGGGACTTTCTTTTCGATTGCCACGGTCGCGGCGATAACCGCATTGAGTGCAATCGGGAGCACCACAGACCGTGCGCAACTGGTCGGCATGAACTTCACCATCATCACCGTGATGGGGTTTGTCGGTTCACTCGTGGCCGGGTTTTTGCCGGGTTGGTTTGGACCACTGTGGGGTGTGGCCGCGACGGATGTGCTTGCCTATCGTGGCACATTAGCCGTGTTGATTATTGCTTCTGCAGCAGCATTGCTGCCACTCATTGGTGTCGCAGCGCAGTCAGTCCAATTCCACGCCGACCGAGGAGTCCACGGTGAGACAGAGGTGTCTGTCCCGTTGATGAACGTCGTCGCACTAACCATCGGGTACTTTGTCGTCGGCTGTGCGGGTGGTATCTTGCATCCGTTTTTGAATGTGTATTTGCGTGAATTGTACGCACTCCCTGACGGATCGATCGGGATCATCGTTGCGGTATTTACCTTGTTGATGGGTATTGGTGGAGTCTTGGGAGGTCAACTAGTTCACCGCTTTGGGGTCCGCCCGGTGGTGGTGGTGGCCGGTGTGTTGTGTATGCCGTTTTGTCTCGGCCTGATAAGTTCACAACTACTCATCGCGGTAGGCGGCTATTTTGTATTGTGTCTGCTGATTGGGATGGTTTTTCCCTACATGGATATGCTCTTGTTTCAGGCAGTGGCAACCCGTCAACGTGGTGTGGCCAAGAGCATTTCGACGATGTCATGGTCCCTTGGCTGGGCTATCGCAGCGTATGGCAGTGGTATCATTCAGCGGACCGGGAACTGGGACGCGCTCATCGTCATCAGTGCGGTTGGATATGCCCTGTGCGGAATAGTGTTTGGTGCTATTCCGTTCACCGCTGTGCGGCAGCGCAACACACCATAACGCCTCTCGCGGCAACCAGGAGAAGGCAGCTCGTTTTTTGTTGTGATTTTCCATCTGCACAGTGGTGCAGACAAACAGAGATATTGAGGTAGATTATGAACACGATACGTTCCCAATGGCGGGAGATAACATCCACGGGGTCACCGGCGGTATACCGAATTCTTGCACACGGCATTCTGTTCGGGCTGTCATTCAGCATTGCCGATATTTTGTTTAACTTTTACCTTAAAAGCTTGGGGTATGACAATGCAGTAGCGGGACAAATGCAGTCGGTGTTTCGTATCGCTGGCGTGATCTTTGGGTTTCCTGTCGGGATGTTTATCGACAAAATTTCGGCCAAACGGATGTTGTATATTGGCATTCTGACGTACGCCATTGGCTGGGGTGTGTTGTTGGTCTTGGACGGTGTGTCGCTCGTCACCCCCTTTGGTACGCTCAGCCCATTGGTATTAATGAACACTGTGTTCTTCATCATCGGTGCTGCCAATATGGCAACCTACACCGCTGTCGTCCCACTGCTGTCGCTGGTTATCGAACCGCGTCAGCGCGCAGCGATGTTTGGCATCAACGCCGCGGCATCGACCTTGATTGGATTTGTCGGTTCCATCCTTGGTGGGATGTTGCCCGGCATCGTTGCACCACTCGTCGGGGTAGAGGCAACGTCCGAGATCGCTTATCGAACGGCGCTGTATAGTGTGACCGTTATCGGCTTACTCGCCGCAGTCCCGTTGCTCGGAATCAAGACGCATCATACTCATGGTGCCACGTCGCAATCGGCACGTGCTGAGGCAGACGGCGACAAGCCGTTGGTGCCGTTTGGACGCATGCTGTTGCTGGTCACGCCGTCGTTCTTTTTTGGGACTGCCGGTGGATTGTTTGTGCCGTTCCAGAACTTGTTTTACCGCCAAGAATTCGGGATGACTGATGGAAATGTCGGACTGAATCTCGCGGTAGCGGCGCTCGCTATGGGCGTGGGCAGTATCCTCGGTGGTCCATTATCAAAGCGCTTTGGAGTGCGCCAGACATCTGCGTGGTCACGCATGTTGGGCGCGCCGTTGATGCTGGCCATGTTGATCCCATCACTACTCGTCGTGTCGATTTCGTATGACATCAATCGGCTTTTGGTGGGTATGACATTCCCGCTGTTCGCCGCACTTATGATGCAGACGGTGCCACTACGGCAGCGCGGCACGAGTACCAGTATGAGCAGCATGTCGTGGTCATTAGGGTGGGCTAGTGCGTCGGTGTTGAGTGGTACGATTACCGCTGGTGGTTCGTTCACGTGGGTACTGATACTGTCTGCTGCGAGCTACGTGATTTCGGGTGCATTGATTTCGTTTTTGCCGTACACCGACAAACACGATTAACTACCACATAACTATCCTTCGCAACGCCCCTCTTGCTACGTGCACGAGGGGTTTTATTCTGCAGCCGCTTTGACCCTGATGGTACCCGCTGGTGCAGGGAGTG
>QWQY01000096.1 GCA_003670675.1 Chloroflexota bacterium | reverse complement strand
TGCCGGTACAATAGGTACCGTCGCGTATTTGAGGAACGGAGCAAACGGCGCCTGCAGTTTGCACCGAATGCTCATATCGCCGGCACGTTCGACCAACACCGTGCGCCATACGGTCGCCAAGCTGGGCGACCCTGTAAACGCTGGCCCCTGCACCGAGCGCAACGTGAACAACACATCCTCGACCCCAAAAGCCTCGCCGTCATGCCATTTGACATCTGGCCGCAGCGTGAAGGTATAAACCATCCCACTGGGATCGATTTCCCACTTTTCGGCAAGGGCAGGCTCGAAGCTCCCGTCCAACCCAACCCGTACCAACCCGTCGAAAATAACGGCATGCACGTCGGCAGCCGCCAAATCCGTCGTTGTGTCGCTCACCAATGGATTGAGTGTCGTTGGGATCCCCGGGATGCCCTCAATAAACGCACCGCCCTCGATGGGGCGCGACACCGCTGCGCGTGTCACCGCGACATACGCCATCAGCCCGAGCACCAGCATCGAGCTAATCACCGTGATGACAATTTGCAGTCGGATGCGCCGTGACATCGCTTAGCCTACCAAAGCATCAGACCAGCGGCTGGTGTCGCCGTGGTCCCAAAGATGGGCAGACTGGCAATCACTGCAACAATCAAAAACAACACGCCGAGCACAATGGTCAATTGGAAAATCGTTTTCTCCAACCCACGCTTGGTCTTGTAAATGGATGATGCATCGTTCGACTGCAATCCCGCGTTACGACCCTGCAAAACGACCAAGAACGTCAATGCCGAACCCAATGCAATCAATGCGATGGAAAGTGCCAGTTCCATGTAAATGTACCTTCTGTCAATACGTCGACACACAACGAAATATACGATAGAGTATAGCATACCAAGGCGTTGTCTGCCATCAGGTCAGTCAAGCATCAGCACGCCAGAATTCCTCTCCACTGACCCGTCGATTTGCTACAGAGGATCTCACTATGCCGTCGCGACCCATCGCCAATGCCCCGTGCTCATGGGGCACACTCGAATTCGCAGATCTCAGCGGTACCCGCATCGAATACACCCAAATGCTCGACGAACTGGTCGCGACCGGATACACGGGCACCGAACTCGGTGATTGGGGCTTCATGCCCACCGATCCCTCAGCCCTCGCGGCAGAACTCCAGCGCCGCAAACTGACCCTCATCGGCGCATTCGTCCCTGTCGACCTGCGTGGCGATGCCGCCACGGTTGCTCCTGCCATCGAACACGCCTGCCGCACGGGGACACTCCTCGCCAGCGCCGCCGACCTCATCGGACAAGCGCATCGCCCCCTGGTCATCTTGGCCGACACAAACGGTACCGACCCCATCCGCACCGCCAAAGCGGGTCGCATCACCGGACGTACCCCATCTGGCGTCATCGTCCACGCGGCCAAGGTCGCCAGTCAGGCTGCCCGCGCAATCCACGCAGCCAGCGGCTTGCAGAGTGCGTTCCACCATCACTGCGCAGGCATCATCGAGACGCCAGACGAAGTGCAACGGTTTCTCCATCACCTCGACACTGACCTGCTCGGGCTCGTCTTCGATACCGGCCACATGCTGTATGGCTCGGGTAACAATGATACCGACATCGTCGCGCTCCTCCACGCCTTCGCACCACATATTCGTCTCGTCCACTTCAAAGACTGTCACCCCCGCGTCGCCGACACCATACGTAGCACCAAAGGCGACTATTTTGCCGCACTGCAAGCAGGGATTTTTTGTGAGCTCGGCCAAGGTGCGATACAATTCGATGCAATCAATGCAGCCCTCGATACTATTGGCTATACCGGCTGGGTCGTCGTCGAACAAGACGTCCTCCCCGGCATGGGTGCCCCGCGTGACAGTGCTGCGCGCAACCGTGCCTTCCTCCGCACCATCGGCATCTAGCCATAAAGGAACCCCATGCACCAGTTGACGTTCTGTTCTGCCAATCTGCGCAACGCCAATGCCAATGACGGCGCAGATGCATGGTCGCAGCGCCAGGCGTTTTTGGCCGAGACGCTCCAAGTGCTCGCTGCCGACATCGTCGGCGTCCAAGAATGCATGGACGTCCAACGCCAATGGCTCGGCACCACCTTCCCCGAGCACACCATCACCAGCGGGTTGCCGTACGGCAACCACGCCCCGTACGAATACGCCGCCATCGCCTGGCGGACATCCCTCTTTCATCTGCAGTCTACAGGCGCATTTCACCTCAGTCTGACGCCCCGCGTCCCGTCACGCTCGTGGGACACCTCGTGGATGCGCGTAGCCAATTATGTCGTGCTGCGCCATCGTCTGACTGGCCAAGACATCTGCGTCTGCAACACCCACCTCGACCACATCGGTGCCCAGTCTCGCCTCGCCTCGATCGACGTCATCACCCAGCAGCTTGCCCATCTGGCCCACCTGCCCACGATCGTGATGGGCGATTTCAACACACCGCCCGACAGCCCCGTGCACGCCAAAGCCTGCGCCGCCGGGTTCGTCGACAGCTGGCAGGCCGCCGGGCACCGCGACGGCACGGGTGTGATGACCTTCCATGGCTTCCGCGGCGCTGCCTGGCCCAGCATCTCGGGCGAGCGTGACGACGCCCGCATCGACTGGATCCTGCTCCGCGACCCAGACCGTCGCCTCGCAGGTACCTCCGCACACATCATCACCCTGCAGTCCCCCGCAGGCCGGTTCCCCAGCGATCACTATCCGGTAGTCGCCAAATATCGCCTCACATCCTAGTCTGTTGCCACACAAAAACACCCCCGCGTGTGCGACACGCGGGGGGTGTTTGATTTCGTTTATCGTTTGATAATCTCGAGCATTTCCTTCACATCGACGACCTTCACCCGCGGCCGTTGTTGGGCTGCACCACGGCTCGTCTCGTGGGCATCGAGTGTTTGCCAGTCTGCATACGTGACCACCTGGGCACTCCGCGAGTGGAGCAACGACGCCACCGCAGCACCGTCCCGATATGAGTCGGGGATGCCCTGTAGCGATTCCCAGTCGGCCTTCATGCTGGTCACGGTCGCCACCGAATCGGGCTTGTTGGTGCCGATGATGCCCGACGGTCCACGTTTGGCCCAACCCACCACATACGTCCGTTCGATGGGCGTCCGGTTGGCACTATCGATCACCCGACCATCCACATTCGGGATCAGTCCGCGCTTCTCGTCGAACGGCACTCCCGGCAAGGCCACGCTGCGATACCCGACCGAGCGCAATACCATCCCGCAGCTGATGGTGCGTGTCGCACCGGTCCCCTCGGCTTTGACATTGCCGTTCCCGTCGTCGACGAGCTGATTGCGCTCCAGCACCACCCCGGTCACGTGGCCGTTCTGACCCACGATCTCAATCGGTGACCAGAGGAACTGCATGTGGATGCTCTTGGCAGCGCCACGCAAGCCCCGTGCCAGATACCCCTGCATCACGTCGTGATTGCGTCCCGCCACTTTGTTTTCGGCGAGCTGGGCGGCACTGACCGGGTCGAGCGCAAAATCCTCCGCATCCAGCATCACATCGACACCGTCGAGTTCGCCGAATTCCTTCAGCTCGGGCGTCGTGAACGCCGCCTGCACCGGCCCACGCCGACCAACGACAACCACCTGCGTCACCGTCGAGGCACGCAGTCCCGCGATTGCGTGATCAGCCATGTCGGTCGTCGCCAACGCGTCCACCGGCGCAACCAACGCCCGCGTCACATCCATTGCCACGTTGCCGTTGCCGATTACCACCACACGCTGGTGCGCATCGAGGTTGAACTGGCTGTTGCGATAATACGGGTGGCCGTTGTACCAGCCCACAAAGCTGGTCGCTGGCGCACTGCCGATCAAATCTTCGCCCGGGATGCCCATCTTGCGGTCGGATTGCGCGCCGACCGCGTAGATAATCTGGTCGTAGTAGGTCAGCAGTTCGTCGTGCGAGATGTCCGTCCCCATCGACACATTCCCAAAATAACGCACCCGTGGGTCGGCCAACAACTTGTCATAGATGCGCGTCACGCCTTTGATCGACTGGTGATCAGGCGCAACGCCCGACCGCACCAACCCAAACGGTGTGGGCAAGCGTTCAATGATGTCGACCCGTACCTGCGCATCGTTTTTGAGGAGCGCCTCTACCGCATAAAATCCCGCCGGGCCAGCACCGATAACGGCGACCCACAGCGGGCGTTGTTCTGTACCGAGTGTTGTCATGTGTGCTCCTCTCCCTCCAGAGACTCCCACCAGCGCCGTTCCGTTCCATCAGACCGGCGGCCACGGATAACTCCACTCCGACGTGGGTTGTGGATATTTGCCTTTGGCCACCAAACGGTCAATCCGTCGCTGCAATGCGACCAATTCCTCGGCGCTGAGCATCTGTTCGAGCAACTTCAACGGACCTTCACGCAACGTCAAGCGCTGCTGCAAAAAGACAATATCGTTCATCAACGGCGCTGGCACCGGCGATCCAGCCAAATCCCACAGCACCGTACGCAATTTGTTCTCGTGGTGGAACGTCACCCCGTGGTCAATCGCCCACAGCCGACCGTCCGCACCCTTCAAGCAGTGACCACTTTTGCGGTCGGCGTTGTTGATGATGACATCGAACGCAGCCAAGAGCGGCAAATAGTGCTCGTAGCCGCCTTCTTTTTGCATGGTAAACCAATGCTCTTGTTCGTCGTTTTCGATGAACAACTGGACCGATCCGAGCCCGTACGGGCCATCCCGCAGCACCGTCGGCGGCACCAGGTTCCACCCCAAATCATTGCTCACCACAAAGGCTGCCGCCTCGCGTTGACACAATGTCCCACGGGTAAAATCCCACAGTGGCCGTTCGCCACGTTGTGGCTTGTAGATGACCAATCCCTGCGTCTCTTGGTAGGTCGCCAAACACAGAATGGTCGCGTTGCTGCTCCACGGCATCGAGGTCTGCGGCGTCAGTTCGGCATACGTCAAGAATGCCAATAGCTCGTTGACGCTGGCAGCCGGGCGTTCATTGCTCATTGTTCCACCCCATCAGCACGTCGGGCTAGTTCATCTGCGGACAAAAGTGCCCGTCCGGGTCTTTGGGACGTCCACAATTGCCGCACACCGCACGCCCACCGTTGAGCACCGCGGTGATATGCTGGCTCAGCCCGCGCACCTGCTCCCGCGGGATGCTGATGCGCGCCGACGGCGTATCATCCTCGTCCTCATCCTCGCTCATGCCCTGCATAATCAACACGCAGGTGTCGTGCTCGGCGTCGTACCCCAAGCCCATCTGCACCACGCGGAACACCGGCTCCAACGGCTCGAGCAACCCCATATCGCGTATCAACACCGCATCATCACTCGTCGACACCAACGGATTATTGCTCACAATGTCGTCGTGCAAACGATCAAACGCCTGCCCCAGCGCACGGACTTGCTCTTTTTCGACGGTGAACGTCAATATTTCGCGCCCTTTGCGCGCTTGGATATAAAACGTCCGCTGGCCCGGTTTGCCCACCGTCCCCACCGTCAAATGCCCGGCAGGGTCAAATTCATAGGTGTAGTTCATGGATTGGTCGCTTCTCCTGCTGCAGACTCCGCGACAGGTGGCTCGGGTGGTTTGGGGATCACATGTGCCAACGTCCCCATTTCGTTGAATGCCAGCAACCGCGGTCCCATCGGCGTGAACCGAAAGGCCGTTACCGAACACGTCCCGATTTCGAGCCGTTGGAACAAGTCCATGTGCATCCCGATGTAATACGCACAGGCGAGCTTTATCAGATCTGCATGCGACACGACTGCAATCACATCGTGCTCGCCGTGCTGCGCCCGCAAGCCTTCCAGCGTCCGCACCATGCGCATCTGCGACTCACCCAGCGTTTCGCCACCGGGGAACCGCGTACCGCTCGGGTAGTACTGCACGCCCGGCCAGCGTTTGTCTTCGTAGAGCACTTTGAGCTCGGCACCCTGCCACTCGCCATAATCGACTTCTCGCAGATCAGGCACCTGCGTAATCTGCAGGTCCCGGCCAGCGACAATCGCCTCGGCTGTGTCCATCGTCCGATCCAATGGGCTCGCATACACCGCCGCCAACGGCACCGCCGCTATCCGCTGCGCCACCGCCACCGCCTGTGCTCGACCCTCTTCATTCAGATGGATCCCCGGGATGCGCCCAGCCAAACGCCCATGCACCCAGTCATTCGCGCCATGACGAATCAATAGCAAAGTCGTCACGTGGTGCTCCTCTCGGTTACTCTGCTTCTATCATACCAAATCGCACTTACTCTCCCGTCAGGCAGTCATGGAAAACGTGCGGGCCCGCCACCTCCCGCGCCACCCTCCATCGCTTCCGGGCCAGTGCGCACGCCCCACACACCACCCAGCAACGCAGCAGCTCCCGCTCCCGGTCGCCCACCGCATCACACAACCGACGTGCGGGGGTCAGGTTGCCGGCGCAATTGCTCGCTGCGTTCTACACCCGTAGCGCCGCACACCTCACGAACGTTCACCCACCCCCCGTTGCAACACCGATACACGCGCCAACAACGCCATCACCACGAAGTTCATCAGCACCGCCGAGCCGCCGTACGACACAAACGGCAACGTAATCCCCGTCAATGGAATCAACCGGACATTGCCGCCGATGATGATAAACGCCTGCACCACCAGGATAGTCGTGCAGCCCACCGCCAACAACTGCGCAAAGGTCGAAAACTGGCCCGTCAGGCGCACCGCAATCCCGTACCCGCGGACTGCCACCAACAAATAGACCAACAACACCCCGACCGCCCCGAGCAACCCCAGTTCCTCCCCGATCGACGCAAACACATAATCGGTGTGTGCCGCTGGCACAATCCCGGGCATTCCTTGGCCTATCCCACTCCCGACGATGCCCCCCGACGCAAAAGCAAAAATCGCTTGGATCGACTGATAGCCACGTTCTTGGGTCCAGGGGTCCAACCACAAGCCGACCCGGAGCTGGACAATCGGCAACACCCGGTACAGCACCACCGCCCCCACCACAAAGGCCAATACCCCACCCAGCGCATACAAGCCACGACCCGTCGCC
>QWQY01000095.1 GCA_003670675.1 Chloroflexota bacterium | reverse complement strand
GCACTCAGCGGCGGTGATTTGGTTGGTATATCGGTTGCAGATCAAAGCCGGCGCACCATACTGACCGGTGTTGCTGACTTTGTCGCAGCGCCGGACGGGCAGCGGATAGCGCTTATTCGTGGGCATGGGTCTGCCGGAGAGCTGTGGACCGTTAACCGTGACGGCACCGCAGCCCAGCAACACACCGACGACCAGCGCGCATTGGCAGGCATCGTCTGGCTCCCCGACAATAGCGGGATTGTGTATGCAGCCAGCGCTACTGATAGCACCGATCGGTCGTCGTGGCTCGCTTGGGCGGCGTTTTGTCGGCAATCCACGATTATCAAACGCGTGTGGGATGACCCGCGTGAAATCCAAATGGGCGAGGGCTGCGACCCCGCCGTGTCGCCCGATGGCAAACGGATTGCCTATGCAACCCGGCCGACCCGGAGCGACACATCGGCAGCTGACCCCGGGGAAACCGCCGGCAACACCATTCACCTCATCAACCTGGCAGGCCAAAACGGCTGGGATCCGGTCAGCGCCACCGGTGCCGAGCCTGGCCAACCCGGTCAAGGGCTCGTAGTCTATGGCCCCGTCTGGTCGCGCGACAGCCGCCAGCTCATGGTCAGCGTGTTCATCGGCAATCGGGTCGAGACCGACATCAACTTGCTGACCCTCGTCGATGCGTCGACTGCCGCTCAACAACTCCTCGGTACATCGGCCGGCTGGAACCGGGCAGTCACGCCTGCGCCGGACGGATTAACATACAACATCACGGCACAAAACACTGGCAACGCACGCGGGTCTGTAGGCTGGGACACCTGGCAAACAACAATCATGGATGTCGCCGGCACGCGCGACATCTATCTACCTGACGGAACGTACACTGCAACGGGCAACCCCGTCGGCGAGACATTGGTGCGCGGCCAATACGCTGCCTGGCAACCCGACGGTCAAGCATTAGCAGTAGTATTGCCACCCGATTGGGACCCAGCCATCGCACCCAACGAAGACTACGGCCATGTCGACGAACCCGGCGCGCTCTGGTTGTGGCCGGTGGGGGGGACCCCATCCGCACAAACAAGTGCGCCAATCGACGCAGGATCACCCATCCAATGGCTCCCCTAATCGGGTGACCTCTGTCCACGGGTCGTTTTGCCCGGCCACGATGCGTTCTTGTGTATACGGCGCTAACGCAAACGCCAGCCGCCAGCGCGGTGTTGCCGGCTCGAGGCGGACAATCCCGGCACACGCAAATTCGTGTTGCACACCAGTAGCAGACCAGACAATCCAGGCCAAATCCGGTTGGTGTGCGACGAATGCAATGCTACGGTGTAGACGTGAATGGGCGTAATTCTGCACGATGGAATAATCAAAGCCCGGCGCAAGGCGTTGGTCGATTGTCATTGGTAATGCATAGTGATGGGCAATAATCTGCGCCGTCTGTTGTGCCCGCGCCAATGGACTACACCGAATCACATCGATCACAATACCCAGTGCCTGCAGACAATCCGCCACTTGTGTCACTTCGGCGATGCCGGTGGCGGTCAGATTGCGATCACTATCATTCTGTCCGATGCGTGTTGGCTCGGCAGTCGCATGTCGTATCAGATAGACTTCGCTGACCATCATCCCCTCGAATCCGGCAGTTGGTATAATGCGCACAGTGGCGATCTCGCCTGATGGGATAGTACCATGACGCACACGATACCGGTCCTTGATTTTGGATCACAAACAGCCCAACTCATTGTCCGCCGTCTGCGCGAAATCGGGGTATATTCCGAGCTCATCCCCTACGACGCTCCCCGCGCAGAGATATTCAAACACGACGTCGTCGGTATAGTTTTATCGGGCGGTCCTGCGAGCGTCTACGACGACGGCGCACCGGCTATGCCTGATTGGATGTTGGATTGCCCCGTGCCAGTGCTGGGGATCTGCTATGGGATGCAACTGCAGAGCTATGCCCTCGGTGGTCGGGTCGTCAAAGCCGCGCAACGCGAATATGGCAACGCCACCATCGACCTCCAGAACGCACACCCGCTGTTTGCCGGCATGAACGCACAGCAACAGGTCTGGATGAGCCACGGCGATCATATCGAGTCCATCCCGACCGGCTTCGTCGCATTGGCATCCAACGCGAGCACGCCGTTTGCTGCGATGGCCGACGAGGCACGCCGTTGGTATGGGATCCAGTTCCATCCCGAGGTTGTGCATACACCCAATGGGCGGGATGTGCTGCGGCACTTCGCGCTCGATATATGCCAAGCCACCCCGAGCTGGCAGGCATCGTCGTTTGTCACCGAGTCTATTGCTCGTATCAAATCCCAAGTAGGTGCGGGCAAGGTCATCTGTGGTCTGTCGGGCGGCGTCGATTCTGCCGTTGCGGCACTGCTCATCCATCGCGCCATCGGAGACAATTTGACCTGCGTGTTTGTCGACAATGGATTGCTCCGCCTCAACGAGGCCGAGCAGGTTGTTCGCACGTTCCGTGACCAACTGGGTATCAAACTCATCCATGTCGACGCGAGTGCCGAGTTCCTCGGCGCCCTCGACGGTGTGAGTGATCCCGAACGCAAGCGCAAAATCATCGGCGAGAAATTTGTCCGCGTGTTTGAGCGCGAGGCCAACAACATCGATGGCGCAACCTTCCTCGCCCAAGGCACACTGTACCCTGATGTCATCGAGTCCAAAGCACCCGATCGCCAAAAAGGGGTCACCATCAAGACGCACCACAACGTCGGCGGCCTGCCGGCCGACATGACGTTGACCCTGGTCGAGCCACTGCGCTACCTCTTCAAAGACGAGGTCCGGGCAGCCGGGATGGAGCTCGGGTTGGCCGAAGATTGGGTGTGGCGACACCCGTTCCCCGGCCCTGGGTTGGCCGTGCGTATCCTGGGACCCATCACCAAAACGCGTGCCGATGTATTGCGCGAGGCAGATTTCATCTTTATCAGCGAGCTCCGCGCGGCGGGCCTCTATCGCACCACCCAGCAGGCATTTGCGGTACTGTTGCCGGTCCAGAGTGTGGGGGTGATGGGTGACGGGCGCACCTACGCCGACGTCATCGCCCTGCGCGCCATCACCACCGAAGACTACATGACTGCAGACTGGGCACATTTGCCGTATGAGTTCCTCGCCAAGGTCAGCAATCGCATTGTCAACGAGGTCGCCGGCGTCAACCGGGTGGTCTACGACATTTCATCCAAGCCACCAGCGACCATCGAGTGGGAGTAGCATCTCTCCCGTCTACCAGTGACTGAGGCCTGCAATGCACACCGTCGAAGCCCATGCCTCTGCCAAACTCATCATCGCCGGCGAACATGCCGTCGTCTATTTGCGCCCCGCCTTGGCCGTGCCGCTGCCAGACATCCGTGTGACGGTCCACATCACTGCTGGCCAGCCACAGACAGGCTGTCAACTCCACATGCCCGACATCCAACGCAGTGCACGGTTGGGGGTCGACAGCGATCCATTGCTCGATCTACTCGGTGATATGCTCCAGGCGTGGGATCTGCAGCCGCCCGACATGATTATTACCGTCCAATCCGACATTCCCATCGCCAGTGGGATGGGCAGCGGTGCAGCCGTGGCCACCGCACTCGTCCGCGCCTGCGCTGCATGGTTTGAGCATTCACTCACGCCTGCCGCGGTGGCAGCACTAGTGTTCCGCAGTGAGCAACGCCTGCATGGCACCCCCAGCGGCATCGACAACACGGTGATTGCCTACGATCAGCCTGTTTCTTTTTGTCGCCGTGCTGCAGTCGCCGATGGCACTGCCCAAACTGCATTGATACACCCCCTGCAGATCGGCGCTCCGATCACGGTGGTCATCGCGGATACCGGCGTGCGTAGCCCTACGCACCTGGCGGTGAGTGGTGTGCGCACCCGGCGTACCGCCAATCCAGCGCACTACGATGCGCTGTTCGACGCCATCGGCGCGGTGACGTTGCTCGCCCAAGATGCCTTGGCACGTGGCGATGCGGCGCTCCTGGGCATGGCCGCACGACAAAATCAATCGTTGTTGGCGGCTATCGGCGTTTCGACGCCGCTCATCGACGCACTCTGCCACGCTGCCGATAGTGCAGGCGCATACGGCACCAAACTCAGTGGCGCTGGTGTCGGGGGCATTGTGATGGCAGTCGTCGACCCATCCACCCAGGGCAGTGTGGCAGCAGCGTTGCGTACCGCGGGGGCACGCACGGTGATGACGACAACCATTGCCGCCTACCCAGCGGTGTAAGCGTTTTTTCGCAGGATAGACACATTCCATGGAGCTACCGGCCTATCCGCCGTTTGCACTCCTGCTGTTCACCCGCACGGCGTCTGCGGAGCCGACGCACAGACATGTTTTGGTGCGGTGTGCCGACCCTCAGGGTTTTCGCATATACCAATCCTCACAAACGGTAATGGTCAGCCACGCATAGCCGGGTTATAATACACAGAGTTTCGCTTGAGAGGTCCCGACAATGGCGCGTGTAATGGTCGCAATGAGCGGCGGTGTCGCTAGTTCTGTGGTGGCAGCAATGCTCCACAATGCCGGTCACGAGGTCACGGGTGTGACGATGCATCTGTGGGAGGGCGACGGCGACAAAATGGTCGAAAGCCGTTGCTGCTCGATGGAGATGGTGTCGGGCGCACGGCGCGTCTGTGCCCAACTGGGCATTCCCTATTATGTCTTTAACTACCAAAAAGACTTCAAAAAGCACGTCATCAACTACTTCGCTGACGAATACAGCAACGGAATGACGCCCAATCCGTGCATGGCCTGCAACCGCGACCTCAAGTTCCGCGTGTTGCTCGAACGCGCCGAACTGCTCGGGTTCGATGCACTGGCCACCGGGCACTATCTCCAAAACACGTTCGATGGCACGCAGTGGCGCATGTCACGCGGCAATGATATGCGCAAAGATCAGTCCTATATGCTCCATATGCTGGGCCAGAAGGAACTGTCGCGGCTGATGTTCCCCCTGGGTGCGATGACCAAACCCGAGGTGCGCGCCCTTGCGAGTCAGCTCGAGCTGGCCACTGCCGAACGCCCCGAAAGTCAAGATATCTGCTTTGTCCCCGACCGCGACTACCGGTCGTTTGTCAAAAGTCAGCGTCCTGATGCCTTCGCAGCGGGCAACATCGTCGACCAACAGGGTACCACCGTGGGCACACACCAGGGCATCCCGCTGTACACCGTCGGGCAACGCAAGGGCTTGGGGTTGGCAGTCGGCACGCCGTTGTTTGTGACGCACATCGATGCACAATCCAACACCATTGTGGTCGGCCCTCAGACAGACCTCAAAAAAACCACCATCCAGGTTGATCGGGCGACATACGTCGCCGGCACGCCGCCTGACAATCAGTTCAGCTGTCTCGTGCAGAGTCGCTCGCATGCGCCTGCAGTCGCGGCGCAGGTGACGGTGACCGGTGCACAGACGGCGACAGTCACGTTCGACGAACCCCAAGACGGTATTTCTCCCGGACAGTCTGCGGTGTTCTACGCAGACACCGAGGTTATCGGAGGCGGGCGCATCCTCGTATAGTTACATGCCACCTTTTCTGCTCGTATTGATTATCTTGACGACGTTCCATGCCGCGCTGGCTCATGCCTGCGTCGGGACCACGGTGCTCCAGCTCCCCGTCTTTTGGTTGGCGACGCTCGCAGGTGCCGCGATTGTCTATGGCACCGGCCTGAGTGTGCACCCGCTGTTACCAACGTACGGGACCGTGCATGTCGTCGAAGTCAGTATCGGTGGCTGGCTTGCGCTCTACCCGACCATTCGCGCCACGACCCGCCTCTAGGAAGGACCCTGTATGAACGACTATCCAATCAATCCCAAACCCGAATCCGCAGGTATGAATCGCGCATTGGTCATAGGCGGCGGCATTCTGGCAGTCGTGGTGGTGGTCATCATCGTGCTCGCGGTCATCTACCCGGGCTTCCGCGAGGCGTTGCGCGACTTCTCGATTATCATCCTGGCCCTGTTCCAACTCATCGGCGCAATCGTCATGGCGTTGGTTGCTGTCGCGCTGCTGTATGCAGTACGCGCCATCGACAAAAGCACCCGGCTGACCTTGGTACCCAAGCTCGAAGAACTCAGCACCAAGCTCGACGACGTGCTCGCCAATACCAAGAGCGTGACCGCCGACGTCAAAAAATCCACCGCTGCAGTCACCACTACGGTGTCGATTATCAGCGAAGAAATCGTCGGACCGGCGATCCGTGTGTCGGGCTATATCCAAGGTATCAAAGCCGCGACTGCACTCATTGCCCAACGCATCACACCCAAAGCACCACCCAAACCAACAGAGACAACGCACCATGACTAAACAAAACTACGGCGGCCAAGCCGTCATCGAAGGTGTCATGATGCGGGGTCGCCAGCGGGCCACCGTCGCCGTGCGCCGTGCCGACGGATCGATTGTCACCTTCCACGAATCCCTCGACGGCAGCCAGCGCTCGACGCTCGAGTCGTTGCCGATCTTGCGCGGGGTCCTATTGCTGTGGGATACGCTCAATCTCGGTGTCCGGGCACTCAATGTCTCGGCTGCGGCAGATCTGCCCGACGACCAACAGCCCAGCACGGGCGAAACCGTCGGCGGCGTCGCTTTCTCCCTTGCGCTCGGTTTTGGCCTCTTTTTCGCACTGCCATTATTGTTAGCAAAGGCACTGCAGTATGTTGGGCTGAGCAATCTGTGGATTATCGTCGTCGAGAACATCTTCCAACTCGTCATTTTCATCGGGTACATGATCCTTATCGGGCGCATCCCCGACATCCAGCGCGTCTATGGCTATCACGGGGCCGAGCACAAAGCCATCAACGCCTATGAGGCAGGGTTGCCGCTCGACGTCGCCCATGTCCGCGCCCAAACACACATCCACCCCCGCTGTGGGACCAGCTTTTTGCTCGTCGTTGTGGTACTGAGTATGCCGTTTTTTGCACTCTTTGCTGACGAAACACTGCTCATCAAAGTCATCTCACGCATTCTGCTCGTACCTGTCATCGCCGGGTTGTCGTTCGAACTGTTGCGTGTGACAGCCGCCAACTATCACCGCGCCTGGGTGCGCTGGCTGATAGCGCCGTCGCTGGCACTCCAAAACCTCACCACCCG
>QWQY01000094.1 GCA_003670675.1 Chloroflexota bacterium | reverse complement strand
CCGCTACCGTATACGACAGCATGGCCGCAGTCGAAATGAGGACGACCGCAACAAACACTCTTCGGTTGCCCAGATTGCGCCCCGCTACCAACAAGGCAACAGTTGCAATCAACATCCACCAGAGTCCTGTCGTGGTGGGCACGTTACCCCATGCATGCAACAAGAACGTGACCGGCGTGACCGCGTACAGTAATGCAGCCAGCCATGCCACCCGTACACTCAAACCGCTCTGGCGGGCAATCACCGCAATCAAGATAATGCGTGAGGCATCAAGGAACGTGTTGAATATAGTTGCAGAGACTTCGAGGCTCCAGGGGAACACGAGAAATACCAAACTGGCAAAGTGTATAAACGGAGAATACGGAATCATCGGCCGGTCTTCACCCCACTCCGTAATGGGCATGACTGATTCAGAAAAAGCGCCAGGCTGATAGAACTTTGCAAAATCCCACGTCATTGCGATTTCTCGTACTTTATCCATGTGCCAGCTGATGTCAATTGGTCGCATGATTGGGTAGAGAATCCCGCCGCCTTTTACCCAGATTGTCACCAAAACCAACCCCACCAAGAGTCGCTTGGTTTGTATGGGAAGTGGACAGTCATCGGTCAGCCAGTCGAGCAGCCGGAACCACAGCGGGACAGTCACAATGCTAATGACAAAAAGGATCACCAGGTGTGGGTACCACATCCCGAGATAGACACGTTCATACAGCATCGGCAAGGTAAGGCCAACGGCGACAACACTCCCCAACGCACGATGGGGCATTTGTAGTGCAATTGCCGCACACATCACCAAAAAAACCAAAACAGGAATACTGATGAGGCGGAGTGGTGCATCTTGGATACCGCTCCGGATCTCTGTCGGCGTTATCCCAACGCGTGCAACCGCAACCCCTAGGGTGCGGGCATCGGCTGCATTGTTGCCCCACGTCTCACTGTTGAACTCCACATTGATGTCGCCACGTATGTCAGACGAAGGAGCAAGCAAATAATGGTATGCACGGAACGTCCCACCACCCGTGGGTATCGACGGGAGCAGGTCAGCCCCTACACGGATCCCCGATTCGAATGGTTTATTATCCGGGTGCGTCGGCATCATCGTCGTCGAAAGCACCCACCATCCGCCGCTGACGCCCGGGAACAATGCCATCGAAGTATCTTTGCTCCAGCGATACGCAGTAATTGCCGTCAGAGCTACGTCGTTGACGGTAAGCGGGGGTGGTGTGGATTTGTCGTCAGGGATCGTAAGAATGCGAATCACCGAGCCGCTGGTCAGTGGTGCACTGTCGGGCACAATTACCCCAAAGTTCCGGTTACCCCCACTATCACGTGCGTCGAGGATGCGTGCGTTGTCCACAAACACCGCAAGCAACCGCCGTTTGAGTCCCTGCGGCAGCGCATCTATCGAAAACTCAATTGCCCGTGGTTGCTGCTGTGTTGCGGGAACGATAGCCTGGACTTCATTTGGGGCCACTTGGGTGAATGTCAACGCAACGCGTGGATCCTTGGCGGTGTATTCGCGTGCATGGAAGTTGTCTATCTTGAGCGCAGCACGTGGCTGGACAAAATCAATCGTTGCTGCAGTCCGAAGCGGACTGAGCACGAGAACCAACACCGTTGACAATAGGAAGATCAGCGTAATCGATTTCCAATGTGGGACGAAACTAGCCATTGCATTCCTTTGACACAGCGAACCGGACGCACGACATCTCTATACAATAATACATTCTATATGCGTCATGCAAACACCGAGAATGCTCCGGGTTGCATTATTGTCGCAACGTACTAATGCAAATAGGTGTATATGCGTTCCCAAAACCGCACCATCACCATCGTGGGGACTCCAATTCCGAGTGTCAGCGCCAGGACTTTGCCTGCGAGCCCGCGTGCTGACACGCGTGCAAGTGCACCGATTGCACACAGCGCCAAGAATGGATATACAACCATCGCCCAGCGTACAGTCGTATCGCGGAACACCAGAACCCCAATAGAGATCACCGCAACGACGAGCGCGGGCATCACCATGTCAAAAACGCGACCGGAACGCGCTCTGTAGAGGCCTACAAATCCAAGACAAACGACCATAAACGGTAATGCGCTGGGAATCAGCGACATCTTCGTTGCAACTGCAATGCCAGGCGGACATCCCGGGTATTTGGCTGATTGCCCAGCCAACCCGCTGTAGGCGCTATACGTCAGTCCCACCGCAATCAGCACGATGCAGATCCCTGCAATCAACATGCCCCGTGGGATGCGGCGAGTCCGGATGTACGCATAGCCAATCATCGTGAGCAGTGTCAAGCCAAAACTCAAGGCGATACCGGTATGGGCCAGCAACGCTGCTGCACCGAGGATTGTTCGTCGTGTCAACGAAGCGCGCTCATCATGCCATGCAGTCACCGCAATCAAGAGCACTGCAAGCCCCCATGCATTGGATAACTCGCCAATGTGAACCGATTGGAGGAACGGCATACTGCATGCGGCGAGCAACAGAAAAACCCCTGCAGTCCAATCAAAGGCTTCTGTGTTCCGCGCCACTCGCAACAGATACAATAATGCACCGCCATGCGCCACAACAGTACCGGTCATGAGCAGATCAATGCCTGCGTCACGATTCCATGTGAAGAGCGCAAACGGTGCTGCCAACAGGTAGACGAGGGGAGGATACGGTGCGGTCAACGCACCCGCTTCACAAGGGAGTTCAGCAATCTGAAAGAGATTGCCCCGCATCACATCAAAGAGCATACGGACATGCATAGCGCTGTCGGATGTGAGCAAGAACGGGCTACGGAGTGCAATCAGCGGGACCACCATGCTCAGTGTGGTCAGCCACCACCAGCGCACACGGTCTGTGGATTCGGGCAGGACTAGGCGTACCAGTACAAATGCAAATCCTGCAGCCAGAACCGCAGAAGTACCTATTGCTTGACTATGTACAAGCCACCACAGCGGGTCAACATGCCACGCGATGCTGTAGAGCAGAATGACCCCGGTGCTATACCAAATGCGGTGCCGTGTCCTCCAGGTCACAAATATTGCCCACAACACACCTAACATAAGGACGCTCATCACCAGTTGCACCGGTCGCCACGTACCCGCCAATGGACGAAGCATCGATTTGGTGACGATGACGCCGAGGTCACGCCGGTCGTCCATCGCCGGCAACCGTGCACTCATGACACTGATGCCCGCGCGAAGGCCGTCTCCGGTGGTGAGTACAGAAACGACACGGCGCTCCCGCAACGGAGCAGTCGTGCCAAGTGTAGGCTGTGACCACGTGAGGGTCACTCCATCTTCAGTTTCCCATGCGCTGGCATTGATGTGTGTGGTCGACACAAACATCCCGCGTCCCGCCATCGGCCATTGTATCTGCCATTGCGGAGTCGACCAGCGGTATGCAGGTTGGGACGCAGTCCAGTTGTCTGGCTCGGGTGGCCAAAATCCATTCAGGAACGGTTTGTCGAGACCACGCCGCATGCTTTGCGTGTCACCGCCTAGCGCAATCGAAAAGGGCTGTATCTGAGCGACGACAGTCACCCAAAACATGAATACGCATGCACAGATGCAGGCGAATATGCCCAAACCTTCACGCCATCTGAGTGGCTTGAAGGGCTGAGCGCTACCTTCTGTATACATGCGAATTGCCCGAGTCAATGTGCATGTAACTCGCGTACATAGAGTTCTGCATAGACACCATTCTGCACCATGAGTTCGTCGTGCGTGCCAGATTCAACGACACGCCCTTCTGCCAACACGACAATCACATCGAGGTTTTTCACTGCCGAAATCTTCTGACTTACCATAACGGTCGTTTTTCCTGCACGGGCTGCGGACACACGCACCACAATATCATTTGCCGTGTGTGCATCGATATTTGAGAGTGCATCGTCGAACAACATCACCGGAGCTTCGGTGATGAGTGCACGCGCAATACCGAGTCGTTGCTTCTGGCCGCCAGACAACATGGTTCCTCGTTCGCCGACAATCGTCTCGAGTCCATCTGCGAGTTGCGCAATATCGCGATCGAGACAAGAAATACGCAACGCCTCCGAAATCTGTTCGTCTGTCGCTTCTTGAACCCCTAACGTGATGTTTTCACGCAGGGTCATGCTGAACAAAATATGCTCTTGGGGCACATAGGCCAGGCCTTGACGGAACGACTCGAGCGACACGTTGCGCACATCAATGCCGTCAAATAGGACCGAACCGTGTTCGGGATCACGCATTCGCATTAGTAATCCCAATAGACTACTTTTGCCTGAGCCGGTGGCGCCGACAATACCCACATGTTGGCCCGTAGGGATATGGAGCGAGATGTCTCGCAACATGTGTGCTCCATCTTGTACCCACGACGCGTTGACAACACGAATATCGCCTTGTGGCACATGGTTGCTAGCGTTCGGACTATCACCGACAGAGGGGATCCGTCGGAGCACTGCGCCGATGCGTCCGGCAGCAGCACTCCCTTGTTGCAATCGTTCAAATGCATTACTCAAAGCGTTTGCGGCATTGCTCAAGAGCCCTAAGTACACAATAAACTGCACATATTGGCCGATGGTCAATTGCTTGTCAATAATAAGGAATGCACCGTAGGCAACGACCGCCGTTGCCGCTAAGCGCACGACCATCTGTGGGAGCGGTGATATCGCACTTGAATACAAAACGAAACGGAGTGATTCGTCTGCGTACTCGTCGCTCAGTTTTTTGAACGCGACACCGCTTTGCGACTCTTGCGTATACGCTGCAATGGTGCGTTGTGCAGAAATATGTTCTTGTGCAAAGGCCGATATCTTGGCGAGGCGCTGCTGGACCAAATCAAATGCCTGTTCGACGAGGCTCCCAAAGCGCGCTTGGGCAATCAAACTAAGCACGAGCATGATTACGGTGACCGCTGCAAGGGGAACGCTTGTCAGCGCCATCAATGCACACCCAATCAACAACAAAAAGATCGCATGTATCGCCATCTGAAAGCCAGCGCTGTAGAAACGCCAGATGTAAATGAAGTCACTGGACGCGCGCGACAACAGATCGCCGGTGCCGAATGACGCCTGGGTGGTACGGTCAAATGTCAAGATGTGTCGATACAAATCTTGCGCCATGGAGTAACTCACTCCTGCCGCCATAGTACCGGTTAACATCCGCAACATATAGCGAAAAACTGCCAACACAACTGTCAACCCGATAATGATCAATGCATACAGTGCCAATGCTTGATTGGTCATATTTGCGGTCAATGCATCGATTGCGTACCCCAGTACGACCGGGTTGTACGCACTCGCTGCTGCCCCGAAGAACGCATACAGTGTGCCACGTACCAGTAACCAACGATACGGTCGACCATACGGCAGAAGGATACGAAGTCCTGATTGTGCTTCCATTGTGCCCTACGTCTGTGCGACCCTGACCGGTCGAAGGATGCGGTATGTTAAATATAAACTCAAGACGACATAATAGACTATGTATGACAATGTGATGGTCAACAACCAAGACGCTGGTTTCGGCATTTGCCAAAGTGCAACCGCATACAAAATAGAGCAGAGCGTCGTATACAACAATGTAATTCTACGGAGCAACAACGTACGCGACGGATATACATAACGAATAGGAATAAAAACGAGCAGTGAACACACGACTACAATCGTTGTGACGGTCGATACATCGAGTTTCATCACGACTGCATAGAACGCCACGACGTTCCAATAACTCGGAAAACCGAGGAAGAAATGATCTTCTGCCACGACTTCGTAGCCGTCGGTTTTGGCGTCAACACGGCAAAACTGATACGCCGAGGCGAATAATGGGATCATTGCAACGACTTGACCTGTCGTCCCTTCTGGGAGATAGCCGTTTTGCCAGAGGAGCAGTATGGGGGCAAAGACGTACGTGAGATAATCAACAATATCGTCGAGCCGACGACCATCAAACCAAGGAACAGTTTCAGAAACTTTGAATCGTCGTGCCAGTGTACCGTCAGTGCTGTCGATGAATACTGCTGCAAAACAGTACCAAAGTGCCAAAACGACATTTCCGTTGATGGCTTCCATGATCGTGAGCATCGCCAAAATTGCCCCGAACGCAGTGTAAATGTGCACTGCAATCCCTGCGAGCGTCATCAGACGCGACCCACGTCGTTCCATCGTTTTGTCACCTTCTCTTCTGGGTAATACGCATACTATACCATCTCTTGCGTTCGATTCGTCGATGCCTTGTTCCCACGAATAACAAGCCATGCGACCCACCCTGCGTGGAGGCACCATTCGACCCACACCTGCTCGAGTTGCCATTGGAGCGGTGCGGGTAATGCAGCAATTGCAATCGAACCGTCAATGATCCAAGCAAATGCAGGGATTGCAATCCAGGCGGCCACACTCGCGCCATTTGGCGAAATCCAGGAGATCAGCGTTACTCCTGCACCGGTTGCCATTGCAAAAGGAACGATGGGAGTGATTATCATGTTCGCCAACAGTGACCACGGTGACGGCGAGCCAAGTCGACATAACATAATTGGAAGAGTGGGAATTTGCGCTGCAATAGTCGCTGCCAGCCCTTCACGTGCCCAACCAAGTTGCTGCGAACCGAGTGGGGTACGCGCGAGTACGCTATCAACCCCGTTCCCAAAACCGATGAGACCAATCGTTGCAAATGTACTGAGTTGAAATCCCAAATCCCACAGCGTCAGCGGGTCACCTGCACTCATGAGCCATACCGCGACTGCAATGATGTTCCACATGTCTCGTGGTCGGTCGAGCCATTTGCCGATGACCATCACCGCCCCCATGTAGCCCGCGCGTACCACTGCCGCAGAAGCGCCCGTAAAGATGACATAGACGCCGATAACCGTTAGTGGGATAACGAGTGACCATATGCCCTGCACGCGACATGCGTGTATGAGCAGGTGACAGAGTGCAGCCACAATAGTGATGTTCCACCCCGAAATCACCAAGATGTGCGATGTCCCACTTTCCCGAAAAGCCTGCGCTACGGGTTCACTCACGTCTCCACCGACGCCGAGCAACATCCCAACCACGACACTCGCAATAGGCTCACGAAAAACCATCTGGATGTTGCGCTGTGTTGCCAGGCGCATG
>QWQY01000093.1 GCA_003670675.1 Chloroflexota bacterium | reverse complement strand
TTGTTTCTGAAAGGGACAGATATGTGGACTTCCATCAAAAAACTCTTTGGCCGTAGCGAAAGCGAAGAACCAACGGATACGCCAATCGTCGTGGCGACCTGCAATGGCCCGATCGAAGCCAACATGATACTGTCGCAACTTCACGATTCTGGGATTCCCGCAGCCTTATTGGGCGCTGACAGCGCATCCGTCTTTGGCATGCAAACCGGCATCCTCGCAGAGGTTCGCATCGTCGTGCCCGCTTTGTATGCCGGGGCAGCCCAAGAACTGCTCGGAGAGCTCGATTTGCGCGACGACATGACCCTCGAAGGCGCCGATGGAGCCGAAGCAGACGCTAACGAATCGGATAATTATGATCAAGAAAAAGACAATCTGAAATCATGAGCATCGCAGCACCTATCCTTATCGGTTGTATTGTCGGATTGCTACTGGGATTTCTCGGTGGCGGCGGCGCAATCATGATTGTCCCTGCCATGGTATACATCCTGCATGCGGATGAGCACGTGGCATTGGCAACTGCTTTGATTATTGTGGCAGTCAACGCTGCCATTGGCGGTGTACTGGCGTGGCGCGATCGTCGTGCCGACATGCCGACCGCATTGTTATTTGGGGCGTCAGGGATGATGACCGCATACGGCGGTGCACTCATTTCGAAGCAAATCCCTGGTTCGTACCTTATCGTCGCTTTCAGCGTGCTCCTCTTGGTTATCGCGCTGTTGATGTATCGCGGGACCATCGGGAACGCAGCCGAATCAGTCCCCGTCCACAGACCGCGCTGGCAAATCGTTGTTGTGGGGGCAGTAGTTGGCCTGGTGACCGGCATTCTGGGGGTGGGCGGTGGCTTTGTGATCGTCCCAGCAATGGTGTTGTTGGTGGGGATGCCCATGCGCAAGGCCGTTGGGACGTCGCTTCTGGTCATTACCATCAACAGCGTAGCAAGTCTGTTGGGGCACCTCGATACCGCGTTCGATTGGACCCTCATTGCATTGTTACTCGGCGGCGCAATCCCTGCTATGACGGTGGCGAATCGGTTTGGTGGCGCCATCGATCAAAAGAAAATCCGGCGCGGGTTTGCGATTTTTGTGACGTGCGTGGCCTGCTTCATGCTTGCCGAAACACTGCTCCACTAGTTGACTGTGGTCCCGCCACAAACGGCGCATTGGGGTCGACGGCAACAGCCAAATCACCGTTGACCGGGTGCCAGTATGCACAGGCTGCAATCATTGCGGCATTGTCCGTGCATAAATGGATGGGTGGGATGTGCAACGGCACACGGATTGCTGCGCGCAGGGCGTCCCGCAAGCGAGCGTTTGCCGCGACCCCGCCCGCAACAATGACTGATTTCGCATTGGTCGCACTCACTGCAGCCTTCGTCTTGCGGACGAGGATATCGACGACTGATTCTTGAAAAAGATACGCTAGTTCGGCGCTCCGTTGCACGCACTGGTCCGGATCGCCGCTGGCGCGTGCCGCCACCCATGCGGGATCGGTGCTCACCGCTGTTTTGAGCCCACTAAACGAAAAATCATATGTCCCATGCAACCATGCACGCGGCAAGCGCTGTGCCTCGATGGGAGCCCGTGCAGATTGTTGGATTGCAGGACCACCTGGATAGCCCAATGCTAACAAGCGCGCAACTTTGTCGAATGCCTCACCTGCAGCATCGTCGAGCGTGCCACCGAGCAGTTGGGCATCCGCATGATCGCGGATCAGCGCCAGCATGGTGTGCCCACCCGAAACAACCAGGGCGACCGCAGGGAACGCAGGTGGCACTGCTGCATCGATCCAGGTTGCATACAGATGTGCTTCGACGTGATTGACCATGAGAAAAGGGAGCCCACGCGCCCACGCGAGTGTTTTGGCAGTATTGAGGCCGGTCAACAACGCGCCTGACAAGCCTGGACCATACGTGGCAGCAATTGCATCAATGGTCGCCCAGCCGCCAGGGGTACATGCCACCGCTTCACGGACGACAGATTCAATCGCCAAAATATGCTGACGGGACGCGACTTCGGGGACGACACCGCCGTAGCGCCGATGGATATCTATCTGCGAGGCAACCACATTTGCCACAAGTTGTGTGCCATTGACGACGACTGCAGCGGCAGTCTCGTCACATGAGGTTTCGATAGCCAAAATCGTTTTGTATGGGGACGTCACGCACAGCCTCTTTTGCTGATTTATCGTCGATACGACACACTTCAGTATAATACGAGGAACATCACATCCATGGTGAGCGTCTCACAACCAGAGGAACTCGTGATGAAACCGTTCGTACTGACGCTCTTGCGTACATTATTGCTGTGCCTCGCTGCATGGACTTCTGGTGCATCACCTGCGCCGGTTTTTGCTGCGTCAGAATTACCTCCTATTTCCTCCCACACATACACCATTGCCATGACCAATGGAGGCCGCACTGAAACTAGTGCTGAGCCGTTCATGTTGGGCCCCGAGTCCCCATCGCATGCATTCAATGGCATCCAACTAAGCTGGATGGTGGTCGGCGATCCCTCGCTCTTGCGTCTTGAGCTCATCACACAGCATGATGGCGTGTGGAGCGACTGGATGGATGTCACCCACGAAGATGAATTTCTGCTGCACGATGCACCCGAAGGCAGCCAAACCAGCACGATTTACACCATTGAACCAGTCGCTCAAGCCTGGCAACTCCGCATTTCTACGCCCGATGCTGTCCTCGGCTCCATTACCTCTATCCGAGTCACAACAATGGACACGCGTACACAAACAGACGCGCGCATCGAACTACCCGCTGCAACTGAACCCCTTTCAGCTGGGGCCAAACCAGCCATCGTTGCGCGGACAACGTGGGGCGATGCAACGGTCAAACGTTGGGATGCCAACGGCTCAGCGGGGTTAACTACCGACGCAACCTGGATGCCTACCGATGCCGAGATTGCCAAACCGACGCATCTGGTACTTCACCACACTGCGACGCCCAACGCTGGGAGCGGGAGCGATTGGCCGGCACGTGTCCGTCAAATCTGGGGATATCACACCATCACCAATGACTGGGGCGACATCGGATACCACTTTCTCATTGATCCCAATGGCGTGATATACGAAGGGCGCTATCAAGGGCTTCGTACCGATGGAACCGTGATTGATGGTGCGCATAACTATGGTTTCAATCGCGGAACCATCGGTATTGCGATGTTGGGCACATTCGAGGGCGTCACCCCAACTGCACAAGCCCAAGCAGCTCTGGATAACCTCGTCGCGTACCTGATGACCAGCGCTCGTATCCAACCCGATACCACTGCGTACTATGCACACCAACGGATGACACTCAACACCATCGTCGGTCATCGGGATGCGCAGCTCCCCGGCCGTTCGACTGCATGCCCGGGGACCACATTGCATGCGTTGTTACCTTCGATACGGGTCAAAGCACGTGCCGCGGTCGGAGTGGCACCCGCTCAGCGCTGGCTGACCGGGGTCACGGTCTCAGATGCCGATGTGATGGTCGGCGAGCCTGTTATTTTTCGCATGACTGTGCGTAATGCATATGCAGATACGCCCATTAGTGGCAGTGCGTTCACGTTCCCTGTCAGTGATAGTGGGTATGTCTACCAGCAGAATGAATGCTGGGCCAAGCAAAACGCAGGCGGGGCTCCGTTTTTCCCGAAGGCGAGTGTGGGCAGCAATCGATATGCGCGATTTCGTGTAATGGCTGGGATACGTGATTGGGACACGCGCTATGCAACACGTACCACCACCTGTCCGGTCAGTAGCACCGAAAATCATCCATGGCGCTGGAGTATCGGTGCAGCTCCATTGGCCGCTGGAACAACCCGAGTCATCAGCGGCGGCGTTCGCTTCAGCGCGCCAGGGACATACACCGTCTCGTTCGGCATGATGAAGGATTGGATCGGCTATCCGGACAATCCATGTAGTGACAGTCCCACCTACGCCGCCTGTGCACTTTTTCCCAAAACAATCACGGTACACATGCGCACAACGCCGACACCTACCCGCCCGCCTGCGTTGCGGACCCAACTCGCCCGCGAAACAGTGTATGCGGTGCGACGAACGGCGACTGCTGTTGCACGCGTGGCACAGGCAACACAAACAGCTCTGCTCGCAGAAATGACTGCAACGGCTGCCGTAGCCGCCGGCTCGCCCACAGCGACCGCGAGCCCTACAGCCACCGTTACACCGACAGCAACAGCAATCCCGCTCCAACAAACGGCACAACGGCTCGCTGCAATAACCCAGACAGCACTTGCGCAGCGTACAGTCATTCCAACTGCTGGAGTTGGCTCACCGACGGCTACCCGCACACGCACATCCACACGTACACCTACTGCAGTGCTTGTTGGCGGCTTACAACCTGGCACGTTCCTCTCCCGGGCTGCGGTCAATTCGGTGAACGCACTCGCGGTGAGTGCTGCTGCGCTGGTCGTGCTCGAAAGTGGGATGCCACCTGGGATTGCCCTCTACAATCCGCTAACACTGACCCAGGTACAGCGCTTGCCTGTTCGTGGGAGCACGGCGAATGTGTTGGTTGCAGACAGTACCCTCCCTAACGTGTTCTATGTCGCCGGGACCTTCACGCCCGAATTCGTCTATGTCCAACGCCTCAGCTTGGTATCAGGTACCCTGCGCGAAACCGGGTATTGGCTCAGCGAATTCACCGGTACACCCACAGCGCTGTTGGCGAACGGATCTCGTCTGTTATTGTCTGTTTCCAATGCCGCACAGACGGTACATCGTCTGATTCACCTGAGCACAGTCGGCGCACTGGCAGAAGACAAGGCACGCACGGTTCTACCAGGTGTTGCATGGCAGCTCATAGACGGGGACGGGGTCGCTGGACAGGTGACCGTAACGGGGCGAATCAGCGGTGACAAAGGATATTTGTTGCCAATAACGTATGTGGCCAATGCTCCCGTACGCAGGGGAGTACAACTGACCACGACAACAGCACTCAACGGATTTTGTCGAACGTGGCGCTTTCTTGCTGCAGTTCCTTTCGCACACCTATATGTTGCAACCAACAGTGGTATGTCTGCATTCACACAAGATCTCAACACCGGGGCTCTCCGTGGAAATCTCACCACGGGAAGTGGCGAACAATTGCTGGTCTGCACAGACCGTCATCCCGATATGTTGGTGCGTATCAATCCCGGCACTGGCTCGTTGACCATGCTCCAAACAATCGGGACAGCGTACCACCTTCGTGCTACGTCACAGATTCCCATGCGAAAAGACACCCCACTCCTCATTACACGTATATTTGGCGACACACTCTATTGGACGGATGGGCTATCGATTGGTCGTGCCATCATCCAGTGGCCACGCTGAAAAATGTCAGACTTCTGTAATCTGTCGTACACATGAAGGGGTCTCCCTCCGCTGTCGTCTGTGTATACTACACAACATAGTAATACGTGTGCCACAGAAGCATTGCATTCATGTGTGCATACAGATGTGTGGGATAAGGCGTCGTTATGAATGGATTTTGGTACAGGCTCGTAACGTTCTTATGTTGCATTGTTGCGATTGTCTCTGTCTCGTATGTGCCAAGCATCGTTCGCTCCGGCGACACGCCGCGCATTGCAGAAGCAATGGCTGCAAACACGCTCAACAACGCCAATCGTACAGCGCGTACCTCGCGCTGGGTGAGTGCGCGCGTGAATCGAACCAAACTGGCGGTAAATGAGGTTCTCGTGATTACATTTACCGTGAATAATCACCAGCCGACGGCCATCAAGAGTTACCCATTTCGACCGTCTGACAGCACCGTCACCTACGACCAAGACGAATGTTGGGCAATGCGCAAATCGGGATCCATGTCGCTAATGTACCCCAAACGCTCCGACAACTATCGCGTCATGGCGGGATATACCGGTTGGGACAAGTCACACACAGCCATGAATGCGAAGTGCGCTTCGGCAGCCGCAGGCTCGAACATTACGATTGATCACCCGTGGCGCTGGGGGATTGGCGAATCCGCATTGGAATCGATGTCTTCACGGACCATAACCGGTCGCGTGCGATTTACCAAAGCAGGGACGTACACCGTGTTCTTTGGGTTGATCCGCGACTACGCTGGATACCCTAATTTCGGTGATTGCACACGCACCACACCGTCATACAACAATGCCTGCTTCATTAACGAAGTAACCATCGTCGTCGGTGACGGGGGTGTCCGCACAACAGCAACTAGGACCGCGTCGCGTACGCCCAGTGACACGCCGACCCCGAGTGACACCGCTACTGCGACACCAACAGGGCCAACCGCAACGCCTGGACCGGCCACAGACACGCCGACTCCGACGCTCACCCGTACCCACACCAACACACGCACACGTACCGCCACACGTGCATCGAGTCCGACACGACCAGCACGAACGGCGACACGACCGGCGCGTACCAACACCAGAGTTGCAACTGCCAAACCGACGAACAGTGGCGGCTACCCCCTGCCGACGATGTACTACACACCAACCAGAACTTCCCGCCCAGTATCGAGCACAATTCCTACGAAAACGATTACAATGACATATGAATATACGCCGACGGCTGGGGATGTGGACTATCCATACCCATAAGCAGATACACAGGCACGCATACAGAAGGGATTTTTTCTATGCAGCGGATTTTGGTCACTGGTGGCGCAGGCTTTATCGGCAGTAACTTCGTCCACCACATGTTGGCTCGTTACGGCTACGACATCGTGGTATTCGATTCACTGACGTATGCCGGTCGCCTCGAGAACCTGGCTGCGGCTGTTGGCAACCCAAAGTATCAATTCGTCCAGGGTGATATCTGTGACATGGATGCAGTGCGTCTCGCAGTCAAGACCCACAACATCGATACCATCATCAACTTTGCCGCCGAGACGCATGTCGATCGCTCAATCATGCAACCCGATGCAGTCATCAAGACCAACATAAACGGCACGTGGACGCTGCTCGAAGTTGCACGAGAATTGGGCTTGCCGCGTTTCCATCAAATCAGCACCGATGAGGTGTATGGCCAAATCCCTGAACCACAGCGTTCGAGCGAAGGGGACCCGTTCGAGCCACGGAGTCCGTATTCGGCCAGCAAAGCGGGTGCAGAACATATCGTCTATGCCTATCACACAACATATGGTATGAACACCACCATCTCGCGTGGGTCGAAC
>QWQY01000092.1 GCA_003670675.1 Chloroflexota bacterium | reverse complement strand
TGGTCAGTACTGCTATCCAAGAATTCTTTGGCATAGCGGTTATCGAAGCGGCATATTGCGGGGCGGTACCTGTGCTGCCACGCCGCCTCGCCTACCCCGAGCTGGTGCCGCCCGCGCTTCATGACTTGTTGCTCTACGACACTGACGACGCGCTGGTGCCGCAACTTTTGCGCGTGCTGGCAGAATATCACACGATTGACCGCCAGCTCATCCAATCGTGGGCGAGCCAATACGACTGGGTGCGGGTACGTGACCAGTACGACCAAGCTGTGATAGGGCTGACCGACACGAGCAGTGCGTGAGGGTTTGGGAAAAGGGTCTGGCGAAGACTGCCGCGACCCATCAGGACCGAGCAATCGAGGACAGCCCCAGCTTGCCAACACAGCTGTCGGCAATGGCACTGCAGGTGAATCACTGCCCCGATGGTGCGTTGCGCTTTGGTCACAATACCAGCCATCAGCCACAGCCTCGGGCGGTGGCGGGCATGTTACGGGCGAGTGACACTGCCTCATGGCGGTTTTTTTCTGCAATGCATAATGGTATAATTCTGCAATAACATAACGAAAAGGAGCACCAGCAATGAAGCTCACCTGTCTACAAGACAATCTGAAGCGCGGGCTGTCGATTGTCGGTCATGCCGTTGCAGGCAAAAGCACCTTGCCGGTGCTCTCGAATATTCTGTTGGCTACCGACAATGGTCGACTCAAGCTGGCCGCGACCAACCTCGAACTCGGCATCACCTGTTGGCTTGGTGCCAAGGTCGATAGCGAAGGTGCAGTCACGATCCCTGCCAAATTGCTGACCGATCTGGTCGGCAGCTTGCCCAACGACCGTATTAGTCTCGAGCTCGAGCCGTCGTCACAGAGCATCAAGCTGACCTGTGCCCGCTACGAAAACAATATCAACGGCATCAGCGCCGAAGAATTCCCCGATTTGCCGGCCCTCAACCAAGGCGAGCCCATCGCGGTCTTTGCCTGCGACGTATTGCGCGAGGCAATCGATCAGATTGCATTTGCTGCTGCTACCGATGACTCACGCCCGGTCCTCACCGGCGTGTTGCTCCGCTTGCGAGACAACCATGCGACGTTGGCGTCGGCCGACGGCTATCGGTTGGCCCAGCGGATTATCCCGTTGGCGACACCCGTCGCTGAGCCGGTCGAGGTCATCATCCCTGCCCGTGCGTTGATCGAATTGTCGCGGATCATCGCCGGTAGCGAGGGCGATGTCGCCATGACCATGACCGCAGGTGGCGGACAGGTATTGTTCCACACCGAAGACATCGACCTCGTGTCGCGCGTCATCGACGGCAAATACCCCGACATCGAGCGTGTGATCCCGCAGTCCTACACCACCCGCACCATCGTCGAGACCGCCGAGCTGGCCAAGGCCATTCGGGTTGCTGCGTTGTTTGCCAATTCTTCCAATAACATCGTGCGCTTGACCATCGAGTCCGGTAGCGACACTGCACCGGGGCAGATCCACATCAGTGCCAACGCTGCCGAAGTAGGGAACAACAGCAGTAGCGTCGATGGGATGGTCAACGGCGAAGGCAACAAAATCGCCCTGAATGTACGCTTTTTGCTCGAAGCCTTGAACGCCATGAAGACCAATCAAATCGCCATCGAGACGCAGACCGAGCAGAACCCAGCGGTCTTTCGCCCCGTTGGTGTCGACGGCTATGTGCACATCGTCATGCCGATGATGGTACGCTAAAACCCATTCCGTCTTGAGCGCCGGCCACGAGCCGGCGCTTTTGCATAGCACAGAGGAGCATGTGCATGACTACCCCCAAACACGCGCTGGCGATAGGCGCGCACCCTGATGACTGTGAATTTGGTGCAGGCGGTACCCTCGCCAAACTGGCACGCGATGGCTGGCAGATAACGTACATCATCGTGACCAACGGCAACAAGGGCACGCACGACAAAACACTGAGCCCGTTTGTGCTGTCCGAAACGCGTGAAGCCGAACAACGGAACGCCCTCGAGATATTTGGGAACGGTCATCGCGTCATCCATTGCCGATACAACGACGGCGAACTCGAAGCGTCGATGGCATTGCGCCTCGAGATGTGTATCTACATCCGCACGCTCAAACCGACCATTGTGTTTACGCACGACCCGTGGAAGCAATACATGTGGCACCCCGATCACCGTGCCGTGGGTTTTGCGGTACTCGACGGCGTCGTGTCGGCGCGCGATCACCTGTTTGTGCCTGGCCTGCGCCAGGTCGGGATTGATGTCTGGCGACCCGAGACGCTGTATTTGTGGGGTGCCGAGCAGTTGGACCACTACGAGGACATCACAAGTACCCTCGACACCAAAATCCAATCGCTGATCGAACACCACACCCAGCTGGACAATGCCAAAGGGTGGGAAGAGCGTACCCGCAACCGGGCAGCCGAAGTCGGCGCCATGGCAGGGTTTGCTGCGGCCGAAGGCTTCAAAAAAATGATTGTCTGAGATGTGGCGTTAGTTCCAACTCCAAGGGGGGACGTTCCCGGTAGGGACGTTCCCCTTTGGTATGGTGCGCAACTCGGTCCTGAGGAGGCGTATCAACGTACGCATGCGTGCATTGGTGTTCATGATGAGCAACATCTGTTTGATGGCAGGTGCGAGTTGGAACGCATGCGCGATTTGCCAACTCAGCGTTTCGTCGTCGTCAGACCAGCTGATGCGCTGCCGATGAAGCTCCCCCACAGTGCGCATCACATTCAGATAGCGCTCGTAAATGAACGTGAACGCGTGCCGGGCAGCGGTGTTGGCGCTACTGGGGAGCTCCGGGAGCCCCTTCCATTCTGCAATCAGATACGGAGAGCGTTGTACGATACCGGTAATGTGGATGCGCGCTCCGCCAACCCCTTGGATGAGGGCACGGCCATCCTCTGCGATGAAATGCGATTCGATGCTCAAGAGGGTGCCTACATCGTGTGGCAGGCGTGACGGATACTCGTCACCGGTCGAAGGGAACGCCAAAATGCTGTCTTGCATGGTGTTTTGCAGGTGTTGCGGGGCCGAATGATGCGCTGCCGGCTCGCACAAGACCACTGCAATGGGGATATTTTGGGCAATACACTGTGCAAACATCGTGCGGTAGCGTGGTTCGAAAATATGGTACGTAAATGGTGCAGTGGGGAACTGCACCACAGACGGCAAGGGTAACAACGCAACCGTAGGTTTGGTTCGTTCACCCGTCATACGTGCTACTCCACCACTCGCGACATTACCAGACGCGGCACACCAGCCCTTTGAGGTACTCCCCTTCGGGGAAGCTCAGCAAAACGGGATGGTCGGGCGCTTGGGTGTGTCGTTCGATAACTTGCACATCGCGCTGTGCGTCGACCGATGCGCCAAAGATGACTTTTTGGAACAAATCCGGCGACACCAGACCAGAACAAGAATACGTCGCCAACAATCCACCGGGTCGCAGTAACTTCATGGCCAACAGGTTGATATCTTTGTAGCCGTGTGTGGCGCGATCGACCTGGGCTTGACTGTGGGCAAACTTGGGTGGATCGAGAATAATCATGTCGAAGCGGCGTTCTTCGTCGCGGTACTTGCGCAAGAGCTTAAAGACGTCGGCTTCGACGATTTCGAGCGGGGTGGATCCTGCGCCGTTAAGCTTGATGTCGTTTTGGAGGGCGTCGAGGGCCATCGCACTACCGTCGACCGCGGTGATCGAGCGCGCGCCGCCGAGGGCGGCTGCCACACTGAAGCCGCCGGTGTAACAGAAGCAGTCGAGCACGTCGGCTCCGTTGGCGTAGGCTGCGACCGCAATACGGTTGAGGGCTTGGTCGAGGTAGCCGCCGGTTTTTTGGCCGTTGTCGAGGTCCAACGTCTCACGCAGGCCAGTGGGGTGGCTGATAATCATCGTCTCGGGCGGTGCTTCGCCCCAGAGGACGCCATGGCTCGATGACAGCCCTTCGAGATTACGCATTTCGGGATCGCTACGGTCGAAAATCCCTTTGGGCTGCATCAAATCGACAATCGCCTGGACGATGTCGGCACGCCGTTCGTCAATGCCGCGTGTCAGGAGTTGGACCGACACGTAGTCGCCGTAACGGTCGATGATGAGGCCGGGGATGAGATCTGACTCGCCGTGGACAATGCGCATCGCATTGGCGTCGTTATAGGCAGGGTGTTTGAGGCGCATGCTGAGTGCGTTGGCGATGCGGCGGCGGAAGTACAAGCCGTCGATTGGCTCGTCGTACTTCCACGTCATGATGCGTGCACGGATCTGGGATTGCGGGCTCCACAGACCGCGGGCGAGCCACTCACCGTCGTGGCTGTAGATCTCGACCTCGTCGGCGTCGGCACTGGGACCACGGGCAATTGCCCCCGAAAAGATCCAGGGATGCCGGTTATGTACGGGCCGCTCGCGGCCGGGTTTGAGTTCAATCGATGACATCGGTTGTCTTTCGTTGCGAGACGCCGATGATTTCACCGGTACCTGTATTGTACCCTAGCAACCGGCAATCGCCACATCCTAGCGCATGTGTGGCCGGCACCAATCGGTGAACAGACTGAGCAGATTGTCGATGGTGGGCGTGACATCGCCGTCGCTGGGGATACGCTGTAACTCCGCCAGGAAGTAAATCACATAGTCAAAGAATTGCCGGTATGCAGCGTATTGCAGACGCACTTCATCGGGCTGATAGCTGGGGATGATGCTCTGGTAGCCGGCAACAAAATCAGGATAAAACTCAAATACCCAGAGATCACGCTCGGGCTCGGACAGCCCGATGTAGTCCCAATCAATCAGATGCAGATTGTGGGCATCGTTGGCAACCACATTGCCGCCGGCGTCACCATGGGTATAGACCAATGGCTGGGCCGGCAGTGCACGCATCGACTGCTCGAAGTGCCGCAGGCGGGCATGATAGTGCCAAAACGTCTCACGCCACGGCGCGAGCCGTTCGGTGACCGCGGGGGCCATCCCCGTGCCGTCAAACGCCTGCCTGCCGAGGGTGTCCAGCAGACCGCGATGGGCGAAATCGGCGATGCGCCGTGTCGATACGCGCGGATCGACCGGGACGCTGTGGAGTCGACCGATGAGTTGACCGAACGCATATAGGTCGTACTGCTCGGTCAATGGTGCTGTAATCACGTGACTGACTGCGACGACTGCATCGCCCCAGCGGGCCACTCCCGCGCCACTGCGGGTTGCAATCGGTGCGTTGATGCGGTCGCCCAACTGCTGTGACAGATAGGCATGGCTGGCAGCGCTGTGCACCAGGTGCGGCTTGAACAACGGCGCGTGGACGGCTTTCACAAAGACCGTCGTGCCGTCGGTCAGGGTGGCAAAATGCGTCTGGGCCACCAGCCCACGTGGTGCATCGGTGAGTTGGACCACCGTGAAGGGGTATGCATCGTTGAGGAACGTCAGCAGATCCATACCAGCCCCTTACAAAAACCGTTGGAAGACTTGATTGCCGTACATCCGACCGCGCGCGGTCAGGCGCATACCGACATCGTCGGCATCCAATAGGCCTTCGGCGACACTCGCTGCGATGACGTCGCCGTGTGTCTGGCGAATGTCGAAGCCGGTGCGGTTGTGGATGTGCGCATAGCTGATGCCCATGTTGAGGCGCAACCCCATCATCATCGTCTCGCCCAAAACATCTGACGGCTCCAACACGGTCGTCTCACGCAGGGGAGTATTGAGCATGCCGGCGCGGGTGATGTAGTCTTCGACGCCGAGCACATCGACGAAGCGCTGGCCGTCGATATGGCCGTGCGCCCCGGCACCCGCTGCATGATAGGCGGCGTTGAGCCAATAGGCGACGTTGTGGAGCCCTGCGTGCCGCGGCAGACCACCGGGGCCGTCGAGGGGGCCACGTGCCCAGTTCGAGATTTCGTATTGGTGGTAGCCTGCCGCGCCCAAGAATTCCATCGTGTGCTCGTACATTGCCCCGGTCACATCATCGTCGGGCACACTCAAGCGCCCGCCTTGGACCTGTGCATAGAGCGGTGTCGATTCTTCGAGGATGAGCGAGTAGATGGCGAAGTGGTCGACGTCCCACGTGGCCGCTTGGGCAAGCGTGTCGTGCCAATCGGCGGGGGTTTGACCAGGCAGCCCAAAAATGAAGTCGAGATTGACCGAGTCGAAGCCGACCGCGCGGGCGTCTTCGTAGCTGGCCCGTGCCTCGGCGGCGGTATGGATGCGACCGAGCATACGCAGCAGGGGATCGTGGAGGCTCTGCACGCCCATGCTGATGCGATTGACCCCCATCGCACGAAGCTGTCGCAGGTAGTCTTTGCCCAATACCGTGCCCGGATTGCATTCGACGGTAATCTCGGCGCCGGCAAACGGCACGACGTCACTGGCAGCCCGCAAAATCTGCTCCATTTGTGCGAGCGGCAACATACTCGGCGTGCCGCCGCCGAGGAAGATAGTCGGCGGCAAGTCAGCCCGCAGCAGTGGATGCGCGCCGTGTGGTGCAATCAGGGGCATGCGCTCTGGTGGCAACGCGCTGAGCTCGTTGACCAGGGCGGCGCTGTAGGCGACCATCCGGTCGTCCATGTTGGCATACGTATTGAAGTCGCAATACGCACAGCGCCGGTGACAGAAGGGAATATGAATATACAGATGCCGGGCACCCGTCGAGTGTGTTCGCCAATCCACAGAGACTCCATTCAGTCGCAGATACCTCGCACGTGCATAGTGACCATGCTATCAGGTATCATACCAGTAGGGCTAGAGAGCGGGGACGTATGCGCGCGCCAGTAACCACGTTTCGCGACCACATAACGGTCGTGCTCCACAATCCACAACGCCAAATCAATATCGCCGCTACGGTCCGCGCCATGATGAACATGGGCATCAGTCATTTGCGGCTTGTCACCCCGCGGGAGTACGAACCCGAGCTGATCGAACACGTCGCGCATCGAAGTGCCGATGTTGTCGAGCGTATCGAAGTATTTGCCTCACTCCCGGCTGCACTCCACGACATTACCTGGGCAATCGGTACGACCGCGCGCCACCGTGACACCCCATTGCCGCCCCAAGAGTTACGTTCTGTTGCTCCATCGGTCGTTGCCAAAGCCTTCGAAGGGCAACGCATCGCACTCGTGTTTGGACCCGAAGACAATGGGTTGCAACAAGCCGAACTCGATCACTGCCAGCAGTTCGTCACCATAGCAACCAACCCTGATTATGCGTCGCTCAATTTGGCACAAGCGGTACTGTTGGTCTGTTACGAGCTCAATATGACGCAACCGCCAGAGCGTGTCGACCAGCGGCGCATCGTCTATCCACCGGCCACGGTAGGT
>QWQY01000091.1 GCA_003670675.1 Chloroflexota bacterium | reverse complement strand
CTTGGGTACTGACTTTATGACGCCTTGAGGACAGCACTATACCTACGGAACCAAGACCGCCACACCGTATCGGTGTGGCGGTCTTGGTATGGAGAACGATTCGGTACCCAGGTTACGGGATGCGAATGGTGATGTGGTCGACGAATACGTCTGCATCACTGGTCGATGGGACGGCAATCATACCGAACCGTGCACTATCCGAGATGCCTTCGACCGTCACGGGCTCAGTAGCGACACCGTTGATGGACAGCGACACCGTTGTCCCGACAACAGTCACGGTGAGTTCGTTTTCGACTGCGTCTCCACGTTCGAGCGTATCTACCGTACCGCTACTGAGTTCCCTGAAGGTCGTGCCTTCACGGCGCAAGATACGATATGTTTGGGACTCGGGTTCGATGACGACAGCCACAAAATCTGTCTCATCGCGGTAGCGCACAATCACGCCACCAGACCCCTTGGTGACTTGGAGGGTGACGCTCATGGCCACATCACTCTGCTCGATAGGGCGGTAGCTCCACGCTGCATCACCTGCTTGCGCAGCAACGAGATGGAAGCGTTTGCCGTCGTATGCGGTACTCCATGTTGGGCCTTGGGCTTCTGCCCAATTGACCATGGTGAAGTTGTCTTCAAACAGGATTGAAGGATCTGGTGTTGGGGTTATTTCGATGGATTCGGACGTCGGTGTGATGCGTGGGGTCCGGGTGACGGGGGCGGTAGGCGTGGCTTCGATAATGGTTGCGGTCGCATCAGGAGTTGCTGGGCTCGCAAAAGTGCCAAAAACCCAGACGAGTGCAACCGTGACCAAGACAATCGCCACGATGCTCACGGTCAACCAACTCGTGCGCCGGATGCTCTCGTACGGCATGGTGAGTTGCCGTGCATTGATTGCTGATTCGGTGCTATTGAGCAACGATGCTACGTCTCGGTAGAACGGATTGAGCTGTTGTAAGCGGCGCAACACTGCGACTGCTTGTATGAGCCTGCCCGCATTGATGTGCGCGAGTGCTGTTTCGTAGAGTTCGCCTTGGTGGTCGCGTTGGGTGAGTGGGCCAGTGGGCACAGGCATCGAATTCCGCCCAATGCCGCCGCCGGGCATGGTCATGTTGTAGTTTTCGCGGAGTTGATCATCACGGAGCACGCGGAACGCTTCGTTGATGCGTTGGCTACGAGCCCGGGCGTATGACTTTTCTTCGTCACTTGCCCGCATGAAGCGGTCTGGGTGATAGATGGCGATTTCTTGGCGAAATGCCTTCTTTATTTCATTTATGGACGCACCACGTGCGACATTGAGTATCTGGAAGTGGTCGAATTGTTCGAAATCTAAACCTGGCACAGAACGCCCCCCTGTCAAACCTAACTCGTATTTTACCATAGACTACGTGTATCGCCGAAAAGCACCGTGCGTGTATGTCCGTACGGTGCTCCTCAGTGCGTTTTTAGTCCATATAATCGAGCAGAAATCGGCTGGTGCGGAGTTTGCGCAGGGCTTTGACTTCGATTTGACGGATCCGTTCGCGCGTGACGTTCAATTCTCGGCCGACTTCTTCGAGGGTCCAATTATGACCATCTTCGAGGCCGAAGCGGAGCTGCAGAACGCGCCGTTCTCGTTCGTTGAGGCGAGAGAGGACTTCGAGCAACTGTTCGCGGAGCAGGTGATTGGTTGCGACATCCGCAGGGGCGAGGGCGCGCACATCTTCGATGAAGTCGCCGAGATGACTATCTTCTTCGGTACCGACGGGAGTCTCGAGCGAGATCGGTTCCATCGAGGTTTTGCGAATGACGCGGATGCGGTCGACGGTTATCCCCAACACCTCGGCGAGTTCGTCGTCTGTCGGGTCACGACCATGGACTTGGACCAGGCGCCGGGTCTCGCGCATGAGTTTGTTGATGGTTTCGACCATGTGCACGGGGATGCGGATGGTCCGGGCTTGGTCGGCGATCGCGCGGGTGATTGCTTGGCGAATCCACCACGTTGCATAGGTCGAAAATTTGAACCCGCGGCGATGATCGAATTTTTCGACCGCCCGGATGAGGCCGACGTTGCCTTCTTGGATGAGGTCGAGGAGTTGCAGGCCGCGTCCGATGTATTTTTTTGCAATCGAAACAACCAGGCGCAGGTTCGCCGAGGTCAGGTGTTCGCGTGCTTCTCGGCCACGCAGGATTTGCGCTCGCCACGCACGCGCGGTCGTGCGACTTTCGTCAGGTTGCACCGGTTGGACCGCAAATGTGTGTTGCCAATCTGGTGAAAGCACGGCTATTTTTGCTTCGATGTCACTGACCATGCGTGTGGTCAACGTCTGCACTGCGTACGTGAGTTCGGGTTCGGGCGACGCGAGCAACAATTCGATGTGGCCGAGTGAATCATTGGGTTGTGTAGGTGTGACGGGGAGTCGTGCGATGAGTTGCTCGAGCAGTTGGCCGGCTTCGATGGCCCGTGCGTAGGCTTGTTCGGCGCGCGAATTCAAGAGTTTGATGCTGCCGATTTCACGCAGGTAGAGGCGAACCGTGTCATTGAAGTTGACACTCTGCAAATCTGGACTGGCGTTTTCGGCTTCTGCATCGTCGTCTGGGTGTGCGTCACTATGCAACGTGTCGTGCAGACGTTCCGTGAATGTCGTGGGTTGGTCTGGCGTATATTCGGGAGCGGGGATCGTCATCGGGTTCAATAGTTCGTGTGCGACGAGATCCAATCGCTCTGCGATGGGGGTGGGCACAAGCGGGTCGTTGACCATCGTGAACAAGACGCTTTTGGGGAGCGTCCAACGCAGGATATCGATGATACGACGCGCTTCGGTTGCCCCGGCTTCGGTATCGCTCAGGGGGGTAAATGCGACATCCTCTTCTTCGACCAAGGCGACTACTGCGTCGTCAATCGTGTCGGGCGCGTCGAGCGGGATGTGTTGTGCGGATTGTGGGTCTGATTGGTGTTCGGATGGGGTGTTCGCCATGAGTCCCGCCCTTATGTGTTCGAATGACGCGTGTGTAGGTCGTCGAACGTAGAACTCCGTTTGGGGGTAATCAGTCTATTGAGGTACTGCTGAATATCAGCGACGCGCGCATAGAGCGTGTCAGCTTCGGCGTCGTCGACTGTTGATGCCAACATCCGCGGCAGTCGTGTATTCCATCGTTTCGCTATTTCTCGTTGGACGATTGTAACACACTCCATCGCTTCGCTTGACACGAGGTATTCTTTGGGGAGTTCGACCGATCGTCCGAGGTGTTCGGCGCGGTGGCGGAGCGGCTCAGGGAGGGTCGCAAGCCATTGCAGCACGTCCCCATCATGTCCAAACGCGTTGCGGGCACGCCATATTTCGCGGAGCTCATCGTCTTCGGCAAAGAGACTGTCCACATCACTGGCGATACATTCTTGGGCATGGGGGAAATCCTGCAAATCGGCAATCAATTTGTGTTGGACCGCTTCCCGGATTTCACTGTTGTTGAGCATACAGACCAGCAAATACTCGGCTGCGCGGGCTGCCACCGTGGTTGTGCCGAGCGTCCCATCGCCGACTGACCGTGGGGAGGCAGCCGAGCGTGAGGCGGGCGGTGCTGGTTGCTCTGGCCGAACGTTGGGCGCGGTGGGTTTGGTGCGGCTGGTCGGTGCTTGACGGCGTAATTCACGGCGGAGTATCGTTTCGTCGACACCCAACAGGTGGGCTAGTTGCTGGACATAATGTGTTTGCTCGAGTTGGTTGCCGATCTGGACGATGAGCGGTCCGAGCCGGTCGAGTGCGCTCCGTTTATCGGGGAGTTGGTCGAGATCTAAGTCACGCGTCAAGACTTGAAAGTAAAAATCCATTGCCGGCAATGCTGTTTCGACCAATTTTGGCCATAGTGATTCGTCGTTTGCCAATAATTCATCGGGGTCTTGGCCATCTGGGAGCTCGATGATACGAATCGTTGCCTCGACCGTGCGACTCCACGACAACACGCCGGAGGGCGTTGGGACGGGTACCAGTGTCGCATCGAGATTATCGTTGAGCGTCTGCAACCCTTTGATGGTCGCTTTGATACCGGCAGTATCGGCATCGAGTGCCAGGTAAATGTTTTTGGTGAGCTTCTTGATGATGTGCACATGTTCGGCGGTGAGCGCCGTGCCGAGTGGTGCAACCACATTCCGAAAGCCGTGTTGATGCAGGGCAATAACGTCTACGTAGCCTTCGACGACGACGACCGCATCTTGACTCCGGATTGCTTCACGGGCCATGTCGAGGCCGTACAGCACGGCACTCTTGTCAAACAACAGGGTCTGCGGCGAGTTCAGGTACTTGGGTTGCACATCGCCCATGGCCCGCCCGCCATACGCAATAATCAGGCCTTTGGCGCTCCGGATGGGGAACATGACCCGTCCACGGAAGCGATCATAGTGCGATCCATCGTCGCGTCGGATCGCCAACCCAGCCGCCACAACCTCGTCTGCTGCGTAGTTTTGTTTGACCGTCAGGTAGTCAAACAGCCGGGTACGCTCGTCGAGGGCATAGCCAATCTGGAAGTGCTCGAGCGACCAGTCGTTGATGAGCCGTTTGGCGACGTACGCCCGTGCATCTGCGCCATGGGGTGATTTGACGAGCATGTGTTGGAAGTACCGAGCGGCCGCTGCATTGATCTCGCCGAGGCGTTCGGCAACGTGGTCGCGCTCGTCGTCTTGGGCGGTGCGCGGGGTGAGTTCGATGCCGGTGCGCTGTGCGAGGAGTTCCAGGGCTTCGCGGAATTCGATCCCCTCGCTCCGCATCACATAGTCGAACGCCGTCCCTGAGGCTTTGCATCCAAAGCAGTGAAAGCTTTGTGATTCGGGATATACCGTAAAGGCAGGCGTGCGTGTGTTGGCATGGAACGGGCAAAATCCCACAAACGAGCGGCCCGTTTTGCGGAGTTGTACTTTGGCTGCAATCAGCTCGACGATGTCGATGCGGTCTTTGATTTGTTCGATGACACTGTTGTTGGTCATGTATGCGTCTATCCCAGACGTCGTCGTGAGGTTACCCGCCCCAGGTGCGCGGGATGTAAATGTCTTGGAAGATTTGGGTAGCGTATCGATCAGTCATACCGGCGACATAATCGACGACTGCTTGGCGCAGTGGCTCGTCGCGTTTTTTGACGTTCGCCATGATGTCGGCAGGGATGCGTTCGGGGTGATTCATGAAGTGGGTATAGAGCAAATGGATAATCAAATCGACTTTGTGATCTTCGGTTTTGGCAGCCGAACCGAGGTAGACATTTTGGTACATAAACTCACGCAGGCTGTTGGTAGCAGACAGGACCGTTGGGCTCATGGTGAGTTCGAACGGTTCGTGGGCGGGGCCATCGCCGGTGGCCCACCAATTGGTATCGATGAGGTCGCAGACCATCGTGTCGATGCGTTGGGCGTGTGTATTACCCAAGACGGCAATTGCATCCGGCGGCAAATCACGCGCATGCAAAATCCCCGCACGCAGGGCGTCGTCGATATCATGGTTGATGTACGCAATCGAATCGGCTATTTTGATGATTTGCCCTTCGAGGGTACTCGCGACCCCCCAGGCTTTGGCGCTGATGTCGCGACGGCCTTTGGAGTGCATATAGATGCCCTCGCGCACGACATAGGTAAGATTAAATCCTGCGCCGTTTTTTTCCATGACTTCGACAATGCGACGGCTTTGTTCGTTGTGTCGGAACGACTCGCCCATTGCATGCGAAAGCGCCGTTTCGCCCGCGTGGCCAAACGGGGCATGGCCAATATCGTGTCCCAATCCGATCGCTTCGACGAGGTCCTCGTTGAGGCGCAGTGCGCGACCAATGGTGCGGGCAATCTGCGTTACTTCGAGGGTATGGGTGAGTCGTGTCCTATAGTGATCCCCCAACGGGGCAATGAAAACCTGTGTTTTGTGTTTGAGGCGCCGAAATGGTTTGGAGTGCAGAATTCGATCGCGGTCGCGTTGGAAGCTCGTGCGCACCGGCGATTCTGCCTCGGGGATATCACGCACAGCCTGGGCACTGCGGGCTGCATGCGGAGAGAGCGCGGTTTGTTCGAGTGCTTCAATCCGTTGACGGACGTGCTGATGCATCATCTGCTCCTTGCCGTGCCACCAGTACCCAGAGTGCTAGCATGCTGATGGTATGTACCACAATCAGGGTGAGGAAGTAGACGTGATGTCCGGTTTGGCTTGTGACTTCACGCAGAATGACCACATCTGCAAAACAAGGGACAGCGCCAGGAATCACGGTCAGACACGACTCGACCCGGGCAGCGATGAATGGCGTAAATAGATAAATCGCTGCTACCCACAGCAACACGGTGCGCCATGCCCGGTACCAGCCATAGAGCAGTCCTTGGCCGGACAAGAATGGCACGATCACAAGGAGCCAGCGCCGCGACCACTCGTCGAATGGCGATGTTGTGGCGTAGATGTACCATGCTGCACCAATCCCGAGTGCCATAAAAAATCCGACAATCGCGTGTTTGCTTGCGGGATGGAGTGCGGGGAGTTGCTCTGTCGCCATGTTGTGCTCGCTGTGTCTCTACCGTGCTGTATGTTCGTCGTATGATAATGCAAAACGACCAGCCCGTGCAGTGCACGGACTGGTCAAGGTCCTGATCTTACTTCGAAAAGTGTTTCGAGTTCTTTTCGATGAAGGTGCGCATATTCTCGGGTACTGAATCATCAGAAAAAATAGCCTCAACCGGGCATTCTGGTTCGCATGCGCCGCAGTCGATGCATTCGTCGGGATTAATATAGTACTGGTCAGTGCCTTCGTAGATACAATCGACGGGGCATACTGACACACACGATGCATCTTTGGTGCCGATACAGGCCTCGGTAATAACATAAGGCATGGGATACTCCTCCATGTGTAATGCGCTCAACGCCGATATGATAGCACAAAAGTGCGTCTTGTAGTGGATTACGCCTCGCCGACCTCGTAACAGACGCGACACCGCGCTTGATAGAGTTCGAGCCCGCCGACAGCGATAACCGGCGCCGAATGCGGTGCTGGTTTGTCATTGATGAGTCGTTGCGAACGGGTTGCATACGCGCCGCATTCGACACAAATGGCAAACAGCTTGTCGACCTGCTCGGCGACCGCCATGAGTTCAGACACAATCGAGAACGGTTTGGCACGGAAGTCTTGGTCGAGTCCCGCAACGATCACCCGGATCCCCCGGTCTGCCAACGTTTGACACCCAGCGACAACCGCTGCAGGGTCGCTTTCGAGGAATTGGACTTCGTCGATAGCGGCAACCGCCACACCCTCTGGCACATGGGCGACGATTTCTTCGATGCTACTGACCGAGATTGCTGTTATCGTTTGCCCATT
>QWQY01000090.1 GCA_003670675.1 Chloroflexota bacterium | reverse complement strand
GGCAAGCAAAGGCAACGTCGCATACAGCGCAGCCAAAGCCGCCGAACTGCATATGGCCCGTTGTCTGGCAGAAGAAGGTGGTCCGATTGGGGTCCGTGTCAATACCGTGTTGCCTGATGCAGTCCTCGAGGGGAGCGGCATCTGGGACCAAGGATGGCGCGCTGCCCGTGCCGCCGGGTACGGTATCAAACCCGAAGAACTCGAAGACTTTTACAAAGCACGCACCGTGCTCAAAGTCAACGTCCGCCCCGAAGACATCGCCGAAGCAGTCAGTTATTTCGCAGGCCCACGGGGCAGTCGCACCACTGGTGGGATGATAACCGTCGATGGCGGCGTCACGGCTGCCTACGCACGCTAACGAAAGCGAGTTTGGTATGAGTATGCGCATAGGAATCATCGGCTGCGGCGGCATTGGGCGCACCCACCTCGCTGCCTGGATCGATGCTGGCTATACACCTGTCGCTCTCTGCGATGCAGTGCCTGGAGCAGCCGAGGCACTCGTCGGTACAACGGGCGCAATAGCATACACCGATGTCGCACAGATGTTGGCCGATGCACAGCTCGATATCGTCAGCATCTGCACTCCGCCTACGAGCCATTGCGCGCTGACGATCCAAGCGCTCGAGGCCAAGCTCCATGTATTGGTCGAAAAACCAATGGCACCGACAGTAGCCGAATGCAATGCCATGATTGCAGCAGCTGATCGCGCCAATCGGTTGCTGAGTGTGGGCTTCTGTCACCGCTACCAGCCGCAGATCGTTGCCCTCAAAGAGGCGCTCCACGATGGCATGATTGGTACACCCATGATGTTTCGCAATCGGTTTGCCGGTGTTATGCCAGATGTCCATCAGCGTTGGTTCAGTGATCCTGCGTTGGCTGGTGGTGGCGTCATCATGGATACGTGTGTCCATTCGGTAGATTTGTTTCGGTTTTTCTTCGGTGATGTCCGCAGGGTCCAAGCGAGTGCAACGACGCGTGCGACCGACCTTGGGCCCGCGTTGCGCGTCGAAGACAGTGCCATCATTACCCTCACCAGCCTCGATGGGGTGTTGGGCGTTATCGAAGCGAGCTGGCGGACAGCTCCCGGCGTCTGGGCGGTGACGGTGTTTGGGACGACCGGCACACTCACGATGAACTACAACACCATGCAGCTCGTGCACCAGAATGCCGAAGGCGTCGCAACAACCCTCCCTATCGCTGACGGTGACCGCTTCAGCGCCGAAGTAGCCCATTTTGCAGCCTGCGTGCAAAACGGCGGTGCATTGCGCGTGACTGGGATAGACGGCCGTCAGGCAACAGCGATTCTGGTTGCAGCGATGGCGGATGCAAAATCAACCTAAGCGACATCACGCAGAACGAAAAAACGGCAGGCATACGCCTGCCGTTTTTTCTATCGTAAAGAGTAGCGACGTTATGCCTTTTTGCGCAATACCATCAGCGTCCACCACAACCCGACAAGCTGCTGGAGTGTCCGCCAAATACGCGGAAAGTTGAAAAACTGGCTTTTGCCATAGGTGCGATGATAATGATGGACGGGGACTTCCGCAAATTTTTTGCCTGCATCCTGAAGCTTTTTGACCAATTCGAGGCAGATTGTTCCACTGTCAGAGTATAGATTGATGGCGCCCATTGCTGACCGGCGGATAAGGCGGAAGTCACAATCGACATCACGCAACTTGAAGCCGAACATCAGCTTGACCGTGTGATGGTAGACGCGACCAATGACTTTGCGATGGAACGGGTCACTGCGATCGATTTTGTAGCCGTTGACCACATCGATGTCGGGGCGCATCGCGGCAAGCAAAAGCTTGAGTTCGCGTGGGTCGTACTGTGCGTCACCGTCTGTGTAGAAGACAAATTCTTTGGTACATGCGGCGAACCCTGCCCGCAACGCACCACCATAGCCCAGTGGTTCGCGGTGTGCCTGATAGCTGAAGCGTGGGTATTGGGTGGCCAGTTCGGCCAGCACGTCGACCGTAAAGTCCGTGCTCCCGTTTTCGATGACGATGACTTCGTAGTCGTCGCTTACTTCCGAGAGCGTTTGGAGCGTGGTGACGACCAAACTCCCAATCGTCCCACCGTCGTTGTACGCTGGAAAGAAAGCAGAAATACTCGGTCGCTGCGTCGTCATACCAACCCCCCGCTAGACTTCTCTCCTGTCAGTATACCATCAACGGCCCGGCTGGCATTGCAACGCACAAGGGGCGCTATGGTATGATTGCATCACCAACTTACATGAGTACCGCCATGCACAATCCGATTGCTTCGTTGCTCCGTGCAGATATTGCTGGTTTTGCTCCTTATACCCCGATTGTTCCCCTCGATGTGCTTGCACAGCGACTAGGGCTACCACTTGGGGACCTGATCAAACTCGACGCCAACGAAAATCCCTACGGGCCGACGGCAGCCACCCGTGCAGCCCTCGCGGAGCTCGCTACCGAAACCGGCGCACGCACCCAAACTGCACTCTACCCAGACCCAGATACCACCAGCCTCCGCACTGCGATAGGAACACACCTCGGGCAATCACCCGATCGCATAATCTGCGGGAATGGGTCAGACGAGATCATTGATGTGCTGATGCGGGCCACCATCACCCCTGGCGCGGCTGTGGTTGATGCAACGCCAACATTTGGGATGTATGCCTACAGCACACACCTCTATCAAGGGACCTACATCGAAGTCCCGCGGACTGCGTCGTTTGCTCTCGATATCGATCAGATGCGGGCTGCCATTACGCGCCATCAAGCCAAAATCGTCATACTGGCTGCACCGAACAACCCAACCGGCAACCCGCTCACCCGGGACGAACTGCTAGCGCTCCTTGATTTGCCGCTCATCGTCGTATCCGACGAGGCATATGCCGAGTTCAGCGGCATCAGTTTTGTGGATCTCATTGACTCCCACCCCAACCTTGTCGTATTGCGCACCTTCAGCAAATGGGCGGGCTTGGCAGGCCTTCGAGTAGGCTATGGAGTCATGCACGAGACCCTGGCGGCAGAACTCCGCAAAATCAAGCCACCATACACCGTCAACGTGGCTGCAGATGTTGCAGCCACTGCAGCAATCCGTGATTATGCGTCGATGAAGCCACTTCTTGAACAGATCTGTCAGGACCGCGATGCGTTTGCGGCACAACTCACGACGCTCGGGTGCGCGGTTTATCCGAGTGTTGCCAACTTTCTGCTGGTTCGTACGCCCGTTTCAGCATCGACCGTCCGTGATGAGCTCATGAAGGCTGGCATTCTCATACGCTACTTCCCCAAGCCACGACTCGCGGATTGTATCCGCATCAGTATCGGCACAGCCGCCCAACACGAGCGTGTGTTGGATGTCTTAGAGACAATCTTCGTCCAGCAGAAAGGGCAATAAATCGATGAGCACCGAAGACCTTTCGCACTTGCGGGAATTCGCCACCGAGCTCGCGTATCTGGCTGGTCGCGTCACCCTGCGCTACTTTCAAACCGACGTGGGTGTCGAACTCAAAGAAGACCAGTCACCAGTCACCATTGCCGACCGATCAGCCGAACGCTTGATGCGTGAGTTGATCGAGCAAAAATACCCACACCATAGCATTTTGGGCGAAGAAGAAGGCGAGACACGCCCGGGTGCGAGCTTTCGCTGGATTTTGGACCCTATCGACGGTACCAAATCATTCGTTGCTGGGGTCCCCATGTACACGGTTCTGGTCGGGCTCGAACGTGACGGCGTGCCAGTTGTCGGCGCAGTAGCAATCCCCCCCAGCAACGAGCTCATCAGTGCTGCGACTGGTCAGGGCTGCTTGTGGAACGGCCGTCGTGCGCGCGCCAGTGCAACCCGAGAGCTATCGCAGGCAGTCATTTCGACCACGGATGTACAACACATGTACGAAAACAACAAGGGACCTGCATTCGACCGCTTGCGCAATCGCGCACGGATGGTGCGTGGATGGGGCGATGCTTACGGGCATATGCTCGTCGCAACCGGTCGCATCGACGTGATGCTCGATGCACTGATGAGCCCTTGGGACTGCGGCGCGCTCGTGCCCATCCTGCAAGAGTCCGGTGCGACATTCACCGATTGGAATGGCGTTACCACGATATATGGTGGCAATGCAGTCAGCACCAATGGGTTTCTCTATGAGCAAGTCATGCAGACCATACGCGGTGAATAACGTGGAAGCGAGGATCCGATGCGTGTCGTAGCACTCATTTTGGCTGGTGGTGAAGGCGCACGATTGAGTGTGTTGTCCGAAAAACGGGCAAAACCATCCGTACCCTTTGCGGGCAAATTTCGCATCATCGACTTCCCGCTCTCAAATTGTGTGAACTCCGGCATTTTCGATGTCGCCGTTTTGACCCAATATCAACCGCACTCGCTCAATGGGCACATCGGCAACGGCCGTGCGTGGGACCTCGATCGTGGCAACGGCGGCGTCCAACTCCTGCAACCCTACCAAGGCCGCAACGAACAAGGGTGGTATCAAGGCACGTCCGACGCAGTCCTCCAAAACTTGAACTACATCCGTGAACGGCGAGCAGACCTGGTCGTAATCTTGTCGGGTGATCACATCTACAAGATGGATTATGCCCCGATGATCGAGTTCCATCTGCAACAAAAAGCCGATTTGACGGTCGGTGTGATGCACGTCGCCCTCGACGAAACCGATCGCTTTGGCATTATGACCGTCGACGACAGCATGCAAGTCGTGGAGTTCACCGAAAAGCCCAAGAAGCGCGACAAGGGTACCTTGGCCAGCATGGGCATCTATGTCTTTAACGCCGACGCCCTCATCAGGGCGTTGACTACTCAAGACGACGGGGTCAATCGGACGGACTTTGGCAAAAACGTCATCCCGTCTATGGTTGCAAATGACCGCGTCTTTGCATACCCCTTCGAAGGATACTGGGTCGACGTCGGCACCATCGACTCCTACTGGAAGACCAGCATGGAGATGATTGACCCCAATCATACATTGAACCTCTACGACCCTTCATGGGTCATTCACACACGCTCCGAAGAGCGCCCACCTGCAAAAATCGGTCCCCAAGCCGTCATCAGCCAAAGCATGATCTGCAATGGCTGTAGCATCCATGGCACCGTCGAACGGTCGATTCTGTCACCGGGGGTGTATGTCGCTCCCGGTGCCGTGGTGCGCGACAGCGTGATTATGACCGATACCTGGATTGGCCCCGGTGCGGTCGTCGACAAGTCCATCATCGACAAAAATGTCGTCGTGGGCGCGAACGCCGTTGTGGGGAGCGGGGACGACCTCGACACGCCCAATGTCCTGCAACCCGATAAGGTCAACACGGGCATCAATGTAATCGGCAAGGGGGCACGCATCCCCGCTGATTGTGTCATCGGGCGCAACGTCGTGGTCAACGCCGAACGCGTCGAAGCACAGTTCCCCACTGCACGCATCGCCAGCGGCAGCACGATATAGCGAAAGCTCGGATTGCCATGACATCCACGAGCCCGCACAGACACTCCGCCCAGCAACTCATCGCTATTGCTGCACAGATGATTGCGACCAAGCAGACCAAATCCGGTGTGGTCGCGGATGTCGGTGCTGCAGTGGTCAGCACAGATGGGGACGTGTACACGGGCGTGTGTGTCGGCACGGATTCGAACACCATCTGCGCTGAACGTACTGCGATTGCCACGATGATTGGCGCGAGTCAGTCGTATCTCGTGCACACCGTCGTCGCGGTCTGGAAGCACGAGGACGGTGCAATCTATGTCATCCCGCCGTGTGGCCATTGTCGCCAGTTCATCGCAGACATGCACCCCGACAACATCACCGTGACCCAGGTCATCCTGAGCCACAATCTCGTCGTCCCGTTATCAGCACTCCTGCCATATTACGATTGGTGGGCCAAACAACCCGACTGCACCTCAGTCTAACCCACCATCAGCGCGGAAGGTCAGGAGCGACGATACGCGTTGTGCCAACCCATGGTACCAACGCTGTGTGGCATATGACTGCGCAAAATCGCTTGCTGCCAGCGCAGGGCCAGGGTCTTGACCACCAGATTTTTCGAGCATGTACCACCGATGTTCCATAATCCATCGGTACAAATCGGCTTCCGTTCGGCCGGGGAAGTGCTGGAGAATATTCTGGCTGCGAATCACCGCAATCGTCGGCATGTAGATGTTGTCGTACCAATCCACCACTGCCTCTGTCGATTCGATGGGTCGCTGTTGTTCGAGGCCCATAAAATACCGCCGTCCATTTATGTGTCGGATGAGTTCGAGGTAGCCGCCACTTTCGCTGAACTCAATCCGCTGTTCGGGCCGCACGATGTGGAGTTGCGTCCATTCGAGGAAGTCGCTGTACTCTTCTTTGAGCGGCAATGCATCGACCGTCAAATCACGGGTCATCGGTACATCGACCAGTAACTCGGTGACATTGGCATCGATGTCGCGTTGCCCCAAACGACGTGCAACAGAGATACGGTGATTGCCATCGCGGACAAAGTAGATGTCGCCGATTTTGTAGACATCAATAGGCGGCAAATCAATATACTGCAATGCAGCTTTGTTGACGTTCATCCAGCGATCTCGGGTGTGATCCGTTTTGGGGAGGAAGTGACGGTCAAAATCGCCATACCTCCCTTCGCTCCCAATAATATTGTCGAGCGGAATGGTCTGTAACCCGAGGCTCCGTTGACCGTGGATTTGCAGGCGTTGCCGCACTTCTTCGAACGCAAGTAAGTCATGCGGGGCATGGTACAAAGCATCGGTGAGCGCGGCAATCCATTCGCGGCGGCGGGCATCTTCAAATTGCGTACGGGCAGCAGCATCCATAAACTGACGATCAGACATGTGTGCGTCCTGTTGGGGTTGACCGTTCGATCGTCATATGGCGATATCCAGCGGTGTTGAGAATCATCGTTTGATTATAGTAAGTTTCGGCGGCGACACCGTATGAGTAGTTGCGGTGTACATGCCCATGTATCCAATAGGTCGGTCGAAACCACCGTTGGAACGTCACAAACGCATGCGACCCTCGATGCGGTCGGTCGGCTGCGTCATGTATCCCAGCGAGTGGCGCATGCGAAAGCATCACATCGAGGCGACGACCGGTCAGTGCAGTGTGTAATCGAACCCGCGTTGCTAACCGCAGCATACGTACAAGCATCTGCGCTTCGGTGTACTGGGCACCCGATTCGTTGTTGTACCGGAGCGAACCACCCAACCCGGCGACTGTCAATCCATGGGTCATCATGATGCGATCTTCGACAGAGGTGCAGCCACGCGGATGAGTAATCAGCTCCCCCCCACCCGTCCATTCGTCTTTGTCATGGTTCCCCGCAACATACAGACAGGGAATATTCAGCATCGAGACACAGTACTCAAGGTAATAATAAGGCAAATCTCCACACGCCAATACGAGATCTACATCTGCAAATCGCTCTTTG
>QWQY01000009.1 GCA_003670675.1 Chloroflexota bacterium | reverse complement strand
CGCCCGTTGGAGGAACCCGGCGCATACCCGCCACAATAGAAGCCACTGTGCGTGCTGCTTCCCGTTCGTCCGTGGGCGGTGACGCGAGCGCGTCGTCGCCGGGTAGCCACCGATAAATGGACCAGTGCCATGGGTATGCATGGGTCGGTGTACCAAGGAACACCGGCTGCGGTACCGCCACAGGGAGAAACGGTGCAATGATGGGTAACCACGCCGATTCACGAGCAGCCTGATCATCTGCCCAGCCGATGCGTGGCAAACGTACGACCATATCGGCACCAAGCATGTAGAGCACATGGTCTGTACCGGCACTGTCGACCAGCGTAAGTATTTGGTCAGCCCAGGCTGGCGCTTGCTGGTGGAGCAACTGCTGAACCAGCGCAGCGTTGATATCGACCTCACCGGGATGGAGCTTGGCGACATTCATTCTTGTAGCTCTCGCGCTCGTGCAATCCGGAGCGAATTCGTCACCACAAAGACCGAGCTACAGGCCATTGCGGCCGCAGCGACAATCGGACTGAGTTGGATCCCCCACCAGGGATAAAACAATCCCGCAGCAATGGGGATGCCGACAACGTTGTATCCAAACGCCCAAAACAGATTCCACTTGATGGTCTGCATGGCGCGCCGCCCCAGTGCCAGGGCGGTCATCAGAACGTGCAGATCAGAGCGCATCAGGATGACATCGGCAGTGTCGATGGCGACATCCGTGCCGCTCCCCATCGCGATACCCACATCTGCGCGTGCGAGGGCCGGAGCATCGTTGATGCCATCCCCGACCATGGCGACCACCCCGTCACGCTGCAACGTCACCACGGTGTCGACTTTTTGGGCGGGCATGACCCCTGCAAAGACCTGCTCGATGCCCAATGTCGCTGCCACATGCTGGGCGGTCACGACCGAGTCACCCGAAATCATGACGCTCCGGATGTTCTGACGGCGCAACGCGGCGACCACCGCTGCCGCTTCGGGACGCGCGGCATCACGCAACCCGACGACGCCGATGATTTGTTCAGCGCGTGCAACCAGCACGATACTTTGACCACTCTGTGCCAACTCTGCGAGTATCGAATCCCAGGCAGAACAGTCAATCCGTGCAGCATCCATGGCAGCCCGATTGCCGATAATGACGTTCGCGCCGTCGACCAGCCCGTGCGCGCCGAGGCCTGCCTGATCGATGCGATCTGTGGCACGTGGCAGTGTCAATCCTTCTGTACGGGCTGCTGCGACCATGGCCTGCGACAAGGGGTGTGTGCTCCCTTGGGCAATCGATCCACCCACGGTCAACACCAATGCACGCTGATCAGCCGGCAAGACGCTCACGACCTGTGGCGCTCCGACGGTCAACGTCCCGGTTTTGTCGAATGCCATAATGGTCACCTGTGACAATCGCTCGAGGGCAGCGGCCCCTTTGACCAGAATGCCACGCCGGGCACCGACGCCACTCGCTACCATGATGGCCGTCGGCGTCGCGAGCCCGAGCGCGCATGGGCAGGCAATCACCAGTATAGCAACTGCGTACATCAGCGCTTGGGTCAGTCCAGCCCCGGCCAGCCACCACCCCACAAAGGTGACGACAGCGATGCCGATGATGATCGGCACAAACACTGCCGCGATGGCGTCGACGAGGTTCTGGACCGGTGCCCGGCTGCCCTGTGCCTGGCGCACCAACCGGACCATCTGCGCGAGCACACTATCGCTCCCAACCGCATCGGCACGGACCTGGATTTGACCGGTGAGATTGACCGACGCACCAATCACCCGCTGTCCGACCGTTTTGGTGACCGGCATACTTTCACCGGTGAGCATACTTTCGTCGATGGTCGTGCTCCCCAGCGTAATCGTGCCATCGACCGCGATGCGTTCGCTCGGTGCGACGACGATAATGTCGCCGCGCCGGATGCTCGCCGTGGGCACTTCGACCGCTTCGCCGACCCGCAGGATACGCGTCGTTTTGGGTTGCAAACCGATGAGCGTACGCACCGCGGTACTGGCCTGACTGCGGGCCCGGCTTTCGAGCAGTTTGCCGACGAGAATAAGCGTGATAATCATCGCTGCAGTCTCGTAGTAGACATGCCCTGCACCGCCAGCCACCATCAGCACCGTGCTATACCAGAACGCCGCACTCGAACCCAACACAATCAGCGAATCCATATTCGCAGTGCGTGCCCGCAATGCACCCCAGGCATGCCGATAAAAGTCCACCGCAGCGTAGCTCTGCACCGGGATGGCGAGCACCAAAAACAACCAGTTCCACGCGTCTTGGCTGGCCGGTACCATGTGCATGTGGGCAATGCCGTATTCGGCCACCATCGCCACGGCACTGCCGATGGGCAGTGGTGCAATCAGTCCAAAGTCTTTGGACATCGACAACACAAACAACGGGACCGTTGCAATGACCGCCACCCACAAGTGGCGCCAGCGCACGGCGAGCTCCTGGGCCCGCGCCTGTGCTTCGGCATCTTCGGCATCGCCGTGATCGGCCGTATCAATGACCCCATAACCCGCTTGCTGGACCGCGGCGACCAGCGTCGCACGCGTCACCATGGTGCTGATGGCACTGACAACGGCATGTTCGTCGGCCAGATTGACCTGTGCGCTGAGCACCCCAGGTACTTTTGCCAAGGCTTTTTCGACCCGTGCACTACAGCTCGCACAGGTCATGCCGGTCACGGGGAGCTCGATGGTATCTTGGATAACCCCATATCCGGCACGCTCAATGGCAGCCACTGCAGCACCGACGCTCGACCGCGGGGCACGGAACGACGCATGCTCGTCTGCCAACGTGACGCGCACATCGGTGACACCGTCGATCTTGCGGAGTGTCTTTTCGACGCGCAACACACAACTCGCACAGGTCATCCCCGTGACGGCGAGATCCATCTGTGATTCAGGATTGCTCATCGACCCTCCACCGCCCCGAGGCGGAACTAGACCCCCGTCAGCGGGATTGCTGCCGAATCAAGCACCTGATAGCCCGCAGAGACAATGGCAGCCACTAATGGCGCACGCTCGAGTGCTTCGCCACGGACAACCACACGCGTCCGATCGTCGTTGACTTCGCTTTTGACGACCCCAGGCACCTGTGCCAGTGCAGCGTTGACCCGTTGTGCGCAACCGCCGCACGACACACCACCCAAATGCAATGTCAGTTCTGTCATTACTTCCTCCGTTCGTGCATTACATGCATCAATTCGCCGATGACGCGTTCGCGCTCGGCAGCATCGTCACTCCGTATCGCCGTCGTCACACACCCATGCAAATGCCCATCGAGCACGAGGCGACTGACATGATCGAGTGCCTTTTGTACCGCATCGATTTGCATCAATATGTCAATACAATACGCATCTTCGTCGACCATTCGCTCGACGCCCCGCACATGACCTTCGATGGTGCGCAAACGTTTGACGATGGGTGCCTTGTCGTGAGCCATCTCACCCTCCATGCCACCCCCCGGGGAGGGGGTCACACTGAGTATAGCAGGAGAACATGAGAACCTCCAGAGGGGAAGATCAGCGCGGATTGACACAAGGTACAGCGTCACGCACAATGCAAGGAACGAATTCCGCATCAGATACGTCTGAGTAGCAATACTGCATCCTGCGGAGTACGAACGATCCGCGCGCGAGGAGACTCTATGAACGCCATGCACAACAGAATCACCCTGCTGTTGGCATGTCTGCTCCTCGTCGGGTGTGCGATGCCCAGCTGGCTGCCAATTGGGTCGATCCAGCCGGTGCGTGCCGCAGACAGCGGCTTTCGTCCCGAACGCGATGGGTTCGCATTTGCCAACTACGGTGCAGCACCCGTCACCAACCTCGAAGCGGCCGACATGCAACGCATGTTCGGTAGCGTAGTCTGCGCCAACGCCGACGTTGGTTGTCTGTTGACACCCACCGCACGCATCTGGATGGAAGAGATGAACCGTGCGATGGCCAACGGCCACTGCGAAGGCATGGCAGTACTGAGCCAATACTTTTATTACGGGATTCTCCAGACCACATCCTTCGGGGCGGCCACACCCGATGCGCTCGTGTTCGAAAACAATACGGCCCTCCAGCGCGAAATCGCCTATTGGTGGGCCACGCAGGCAACCTACCCCACCCGTGCCTATCGCGTCGTCACCGACCCGCGCACGGTGCTTGCCCGCCTCCAAGAAGGCCTCAGCCAAGACGCAGATGTCAACGCTCTGTACACCATAGGCCTGTACGAGCCTGGCTACACCGGTGGTCACACCGTCACGCCCATCGCAATCCGCACCATTGATGACCAGACCGTCGCCATCCAGATCTACGACAACAATACGCCGCTGATCACCCCCGAGATTCTTGTCAACATCGTTGCAAACACGTGGCGCTACACATCAACGCACCCTGATGGTTCGGTCGTACAGTACGTCGGGGATGCGACTTCACAGACCATGGATCTGACTGCGACCGCCCCACGTCTCGAACAACAAGAATGTCCCTTTTGTGACCAAAACCCCCTCGTGCGCAGCGTCAACCATCTCACGACCATCCTTTTTTCTGCCACCAAAACCGCCCTGCGTGGTTCGACCGACAGGTACTCCGCCTACTTCATTGATAGTCAGGGCCGTCGAGTAGGAGTAATCCGTGGCACGATCTACAACGAAATCCCACAGGCACAGGTTACCTTTCTGCGCGGTGCGACAGAACAATGGTCCGCACAGGGGATGCCCGTCCTGTCGCTGCCGGCGACCAGTCAGGGGTCACTCCGTGTCACCGGCGCAGCAACAGTCCCCGTGAATATTACTGCGTTCGGCGCAGGGAGCGTCGTCGGTGTGCGCAATTTGGCCCTCGACGAAACGATTGCGAGCGATATCCGACTCGACCAACAAACAGGCAGCGTCGCAATTGCAAGTGCAGCCGATGCTGATCCGGATTTCATCGTTGCATCGACGCGCAACGATAAACGGGTCGAACTCAATGTCAGCAACGTCCACCTCGATGCAGGAGCCAAAGCGGCAGTAGCCATCGATTCAACCGGAGAATCAGTGTCCGTTGCGACCACAGATGCGCAACCCGTCGGAGTCTCGACTTCCGTCGAACGGAACGACGGGAGCACACCGCTCCAGCAAGATGTCACCGTACCATCCGACGACGAAACCCAAGCGCCCATCCTCGACGAAATGGAACCAGCCGAAGTCGCGCAGGACCAACCACCGCCGGTTATCATCCCCACCGATGTACCGCAAGCGACTGCGACTGCGCGGATCTCACGAACCCCACGACCAACCCGCTCAGAAGGCACGGACGCCCCCGAACCAACACGCACTCTCCGACCGACCAACAATACGCTCATGACCAGCACCCCAACCGGCGCTGCAGACAATGACGAGGTCGAAGAGACCAAGATTGTCAAAACCACCGAACCGACCCGCACTCCCGACACAGACGATGTCGTGAAACAATCGCCGACACGCACGCCGACGAGGGTCGTGACTGCAACGGCCAATTCAAACAAAAACAACGAGGACGACGAGGACGACGACCAAGAGCCGCGTGCCACCAGAACCGCACAAGCAACCAATGAATCCAACCAGCCCCCACGCCCGACGCGATGGTGGAGCAATACCCCGCGGCCCGTAGCAACCGAACGCCCTCAGACTACCGAACGCCCCGAAGCAACCGAACGCCCTGAAGCCACGCGCTCGCGTGACGGCACCCGCGTCGCCGAACCGACTCGGCGCACAGAATCGACCAAAAAACCCGAACCCACCGACAAACCCGAGCCCACGCGACGCTGGGAGCCAACAGCAATCCCCGCTGCGACATCACGCCGTGAACCAACCAGTGTGCCCCCAGCAACCAGCCGTGCAGAACCCACCCGTCGCATAGTACCCACAGACAAGCCCGAGTCCACCAAAAAACCAGAGCCGACCGAACAGTCGGAACCGACCAAAAAACCAGAACGGACCAAACGACCAGAACCCACCAAAAGGAACAACCGAGATTCAGACGACTAAGCGTGCTGAACGCTGCGGACTGCCTTTGGAGGCACTGTGGTACGTGTCGATTACCGCGGTTGCAGGGTCCCCATCCCACCGCTACCCACACAGTATGCGGGTGAGACTTCATGCTAAGATAGTCTCATTCTCCCGTCTGACATGAGTGTTCAAGGAGGAACTGCATGGCTGGGTTTAATGGCTTAGGCTTACACATGGGGAACTTGTCGCGCCTGTCGGACGCACAAAGTCGCTCCATCAGTCCCGAGAACTACGATGGTGCCAAAGGTCGCGGTGGAATGGCCACCGAAGGTACCGGTCTTGTGCATGCACGTGGCCTTGGTCAAGGGTGGAAGATATCACCATCAATCCGCATTGCCTCCGGTGAAACGCGCGAAATCGCAAACATCGACGGGATGGGTGCCATCCAACAAATCTGGCTCACTCCAACCGGCAACTTCCGCCTGCAAATTATTCGCATCTACTGGGACGACCAAACCAATCCTTCGGTCGAAGCACCGCTCGGGGATTTCTTTGCGAGCGGTTGGGGCAAATACGCCCAACTCAGCTCGTTGGCGGTCTGCGTGAATCCCGGCAGTGCATTCAATTGCTACTGGGAAATGCCCTTTCGCCGCCGCTGTCGCATCACCGTCACCAACATCTCAGAAAAAGAAACCACGCTGTATTACCAAATCAACTACACGTTGACCCAGGTCCCCGAAAACTGTGCCTACTTCCACGCCCAGTTCCGCCGTACCAATCCGCTCCCCTATGCCACGGATTACACCATCCTCGAAGGTGTTCGTGGTCAAGGTCACTATGTCGGTACGTATATGGCGTGGGGCGTGAACAATTCAGGCTGGTGGGGCGAAGGTGAAATCAAGTTTTTTATGGATGGCGACACGCAGTACCCCACCATCTGCGGCACGGGGACCGAAGACTACTTCTGTGGGTCATACAACTTCGATCTCGGTCCAACCAATGGCGGCTACCGAGAATTCACCACTCCCTATGCAGGCCTCTCACAAGTGCTCCGGCCCGATGGCACCTATCAGTCGCAGACACGCTTTGGGATGTACCGTTGGCACATCATGGACCCCATCCGCTTCCAACAGGATCTGCGTGTCACCATTCAAGCATTGGGTTGGCGCAGCGATGGGCGGTATTTGCCGCTCCAAGACGACATCGCCTCGGTGGCCTATTGGTACCAAACGCTCCCAACCGCACCGTTCCCCGCCCTTCCTGATCGTGACTACTTAGAAATCATCTAATATGCAACGCATCGCACTGACGAGTTGGAGCATTCATCCATACCTGACCGACGGGACGTTGGCACTCGTCGACGTGCCTTCCCGCGCCAAAGCAGCAGGGATTGCAACGCTCGAACTCTGTCACTTCCACTTTACAGATACCTCAGCAGATGCTGTTGCGGCATTGCGCACCGCGGCCGCAGTTGCCGAAATCGAGATCTTCAGCATCCTGATTGATGCATACGACATCAGTCAAGCCGACGATACCCTGCGTGAACAAGACATCACGAATGTAGCGCAATGGATAGACATTGCCGCAGCCCTGGGTGCAAGCCACGTACGAGTCATCGCCGGCGAAGCACCGGCCGACGACAGTGCCGCGTTGCGCCGCTCCATCACGGCACTGCTCCGCCTCCAGGCCCATGCCAGCGCACGCGGGGTGACGGTCCTGAGCGAAAACTTCAAATCGCTCGGCGCGACGCCCGCCAACTGGCTAGCAATCCACAAAGCCCTGGGACACGGTGGGTGCGCTGATATCGGCAATTTCCCATCCGAAACCCGCGTCAGTGACTTCGCACAGGTTGTTGCCCAGGCGGCTTCGATCCATGTCAAAGCCTCGTACGACGACGCTGGCATCATCCTCCCCGCCCAAGTCCAACAGTGTCTTGCTGCCGCACGGGCAACCGGGTTTGCAGGGCCAACCACCCTCGTCTACGATCGTCCAGGCGACCGTTGGCAAGGGATTTCAGTCTTGCACGAGATTGTCCGACAGGCCTTCGCGTAAGCACCCAACGAAGGACCATGAGGAACACCGTATGGTAAGTTGTGACGCCGGGATGTCGCCCAATCGTGGACAGGTAATCGTCCAGAACCGCAACGTGAGTTTTCTGCGCTGGGGAGAATCGTCACGCCACATCGTGCTCTTGCACGGCATCACGAGTAGTGCCCGGAGCTGGTGGCGTGTCGCACCCGTCCTCGCAAACAGTGGCTACAGTGTCACTGCGTTCGATATGCCGGGGCACGGTGAAAGCAGTAGCCTCGCTACACACGATATCGCATCGGTCGCAGCACATATCGGCACTGCGTGCACTGCCCTGGGGATTCAACCGCATACAATGATTGGTCATTCGTGGGGCGGCGCGGTCTGTATCAGCGCCACCGCAGCGATGCAACCGCAACAACGCATCCTGATCGATCCATTGGTTGCACTCGATGCAGCATGGGGTGCACAGGTCGTAGAGCGCTTCAGTGAGGGGATTGGACAGGCAATCCATCAAACCACTCCGTGGCTCAGCGCACGGAACAAACACTGGCATCGTTGCGATGTCCAATGGAAAGCCGAAGCGCTCCAACAATGCCGCCGCGAAGCCGTCGAAGGGCTGTTCCTCCACAGTGGCAGCTGGCAACTTGTCGACGAACTCGCCGCAGTATCGACCCCGACACTCTGCTTGGTGGCGAGCGCCGAGAGCACCGTTATCAGCGCAGACCATCAAGCGGCACTCGCTGCGGTACTCCCGTTGCATGGTGGCCAGTATCGCCAAATCGATGGCACCGATCACAATATGCACCGTGCAGGCTTTGATTTGACGATGCCAGTCCTGCGGAGCTGGTTGACCCAGGAGCGGGTATGAACACTACCACTGCCGATGCTGCACTGCGCGTCAGTACGGCGCGCCAACGCCTCAGCGCTGCAGGCTACAAACTCACTACCCCGCGCACCGCAATCATCGCTGCAGCCTGCACGTATCAAGGGTCATTCAGTGCGGCCCAACTCGACATCACATTACGTGAACACGGACACCCCCTCGGCGATGCAAGCCTGTTCCGCACCCTCAAATTGTTCACCGACATCGGTGTGATGCAGCGCATCCACGGGATTGACGATTGTCATCGGTATATCCTCAGTAGCCAACACCATGCCCACCGCGTCGTCTGTACCACCTGTGGCGACATTGCCGAATTTGCCGAGTGCGGGCTCGATTCGATGATACGCACGCTCGAGAGCCAAACCGGGTACCACATCGTCGACCATCTGCTCGAGCTCTTTGGTGTCTGCCCGCGTTGTCATCGTGCCCATACCGCCCACTAAGCAAGGATGTCCTATGCACTACCACACCATCATCGTCGGTCTCGGTGGCATGGGGAGTGCCGCTGCGTACCACCTCGCAGCCCGTGGCGAAAAAGTCCTCGGCATCGAGCGCTTCTCCCCCGCACATCGCAATGGATCGAGTCACGGTCACTCACGCATCATCCGCCAAGCATACTTCGAACACCCCTCGTATGTCCCATTGCTCAAGCGAGCCTTTTCGCATTGGGATGACCTCGCACGCCAAGCAGACGAGGATCTTTTGCACCTCACCGGTGGCCTCAACCTGGGTCTGCCCGATAGCGATGTGATTACCGGCACGCTCGCGAGTGTCCGTGCCCATGACCTCCCACACGAATACCTGACCGCGGCTGAGATACGCCGTCGCTATCCTGCATTCACTCCGAGCGACGACATCGTCGGGGTGTTCGAACGAAATGCGGGTTATGTCGTGCCCGAGGCTGCGGTGCGCACACATCTGCGCCTCGCCGCCCAGCACAGCGCCACCCTGCGATACAACGAGGTCGTACAGTCGTGGCAGGCCACCGAGAGCGGGGTCACCGTGACCACCGACCAGCGTACATACACTGCCGATCATCTCATCCTGTCCCCTGGTGCCTGGGCTCCTGAGCTCATGCGCGACCTGGGGTTACCGCTCCGCGTCGAACGCCGTGTGCTCCTCTGGTTTGAACCGATTGGCGGTGAAGCCCCCTTCGACGAGGCCAATTTCCCCGTCTATATATGGGACTGCGGTGAAGGGGTGTCGTTTTATGGCTTCCCCAAGCAGCCCGGCACACCCGGCATCAAAGTCGCCATCCACACCGTCGGCCAACACTGTGCGCCTGACACCATCGATCGTGCACTCAATGATCACGATGTTGCATCAATCCAAGATTTGGTACGCGAGCGCGTACCGGCGCTCCTCGGGCCGATGCGAGACTATGCTACCTGCATGTACACGTTGACTCCGGACGAGCATTTTGTCATCGCCAAACATCCCGCACATCCGCAGGTCGTGCTTGCGTCGCCCTGCTCGGGCCATGGCTTTAAGTTCACCCCGGTCATTGGTGAGGTGCTTGCCGATCTCGCTATGCATGGCCGTACGAACCACGACATCTCGCTCTTTTCGTTGCGCTTCTAACCGAGGGATATTATGCCGCCACTGACGTCGACCGCTGTCCATGACTTGCGTCTCCGCACCGCCGCTGCCCTTGCATCGGCCGGTATTTTCCTGACATCCACCGAGCAATCCACCATCGAAATCGCAGACTGCGGCCTCGGCGAGATCATGACAACCGGGCTGCAACTCATCACCTACATCAATACCGATCGGTGCTGTGCCAAAGAGCTCGTCCTTTTTGCCCATCAGCTGTTCCCCGAGCACCGCCACCCTCCGGTCGGCGCTGATCCCGGCAAAGAAGAGACTTTCCGCTGTCGGCAAGGCACCCTCTATCTGTATGTCGAGGGTGCGACTACCAGCAACCCGCAGGCCACACCACCTGCTGCACGACGACCGTTTTTGACCGTTTGGCACGAGATCATCCTGCAGCCCGGTGACCAGTACACCCTGCAACCCAACATCAAGCACTGGTTCCAAGCCGGGCCGGCAGGGTGCATCGTGTCTGAGTTTTCTACCCGGAGCACCGACGAACACGACGTCTTCACCGATCCAGCCATTATTCGCATCCCGACTATCAACTAAGGAGCACCCATGTACATTTGCCGCTACACCATCGACAAGAACAGCATCCGCATTGGCTTTGTCGATAACCAGCAGGTCTACGACATCACCGCCCGATTCCCCAGTATCACGGCGTTTTTGCGGTGGACCATTGGCCGTACAGACGCAGGCTCGGCCCTCAGAAAAGCCCTGCACGGCACACAGCCTACCGCACCGCTCAGCAGTGTCACCCTCCTGCGCCCCACCGATGAACAAGAAATCTGGGCTGCCGGTGTCACGTACGAGCGCTCACGCGTCGCGCGCGAAGAAGAATCAGCCAACAGCGGTATCTACGACCGTGTCTACCGGGCCGCCCGTCCCGAAGTCTTTTTCAAGGCCACCCCAAGCCGCGTGGTCGGCCCAATGGAGCCGGTCGCCATCCGACACGATGCCAGTTGGAACGTCCCCGAGCCTGAACTGGCCCTGGTCATCAACCCCGCCAAAGAACTCATCGGATATACCGTCGGCAACGATATGTCATCGCGTGACATCGAGGGCGAAAACCCCCTCTACCTCCCGCAGGCCAAAATGTATGGCCGGTGCTGCGCCGTCGGGCCGATGATTGCCCTGGCAGAACACGTGGCAGACCCCAAAAACCTCACTATCGCCATCGAAATTCAACGCAACGGCGCCGTCGCCTTCGCAGGCACGGTCAACACCTCCAAGATTGTCCGTTCCTTTGCCGAGCTCATCGACTACCTCGGTCGCGATAACCTCTTCCCCGATGGTGTCCTCCTGCTCACCGGCACAGGCATCGTTCCTGCCGACGACTTCACGCTCGAGTCCGGTGACTCAGTGAGTATCACTATTGACGGTATTGGGACGCTCCACAATCCCGTCATCCGTGGCGGTGCCTAGCGCGTTGGTGCGTCAGCATGCGAAAAAAAAAACAACAGCGCGCCGTCAATGACGGCGCGTAATCAATTACCTTCGTCTAGGAACAGACGCTCCATTTGCACGGCTACAAACGAAACGTCATGGTACTAACTATCTGCGTCCATAAATATGTCGATCCACATGTTTGTTTCTTGGTCGTAGTACTCTATCAGGGTGGCACTATTACTCTTAATGTCTTGATATCCATCTGCCGCTACAGTGAACGCAACAGGGGTGTTCACCATTTCATCAGTTACGGTAAGTGTGTAGACTCCATCGCGATTTGTTTCTGCATAAATCCATACATATGATGCTAAGTCATCATAATTCACCGAATCCCATGTATATCCAGGTTTCAATATTGCTACCACTACTCCGTCCACACCATCACCCGTCACACTATCCAAGACGCGCCCTTCGATAACATACTCTTGTGCATCGGTGGCGGTTGTCGTCGTCGTTGGTTCAACAGTAGGTTCTGCGACCGTCGGTCCGATAAGTACAGCTGCAGCGGCACCGTTACAACCGGGGATGCGTACCAATTGCGCTGACTGAATCAAATCATCGGCGAGTTGAATGGATCGTGCATACCCAAGCGAATCACCTTGATCAGAATTACCGGCGAATACAATAGCCACTTGTTGATTGAGTTCATTGACGATGGGTCCGCCTGATGATCCCCGCGAGTCAGAGGCGTCGTATTTAATTGCTTCATAGGATCGCGTATTTAGATTGCTCATCGAAAAATTCTCAAATCCGACAACTTGACCACTCGCAATAGAAATCGTATCACCGCCGACACCCGAGTAGCCCACAGAGGTCAATTTATTCCCAATCTCGACCTGACTCTTTGTGTCGAGGGTAACCTGTGGCAAATCAAGGCAGTCTGCTGGTGGCTCACCATTTGTGGTGGCGATAATACGCAAAACTGCAATGTCTTTGCCAGGATCTGCGTCCACAACTTGTGAAATGAACTGTAGCTTGGGTGGGTCCCGGGGGTTGAGTGTCACGTAGATGTACGAGACTCCGTCACGATTGTGGTATTGTCCGGTTTCATTGTTTCCGATGACATGGAAATTCGTCAAAATGAGTCCACGACTATCGATTATTGATCCACTCCCATGCCCGACCTCTTGCCATCCGGCATCCAAAACACCAATCCGCACTGTCGCTCCGATTACATCCTGCACCGTCACCGGTTGTGTTTGCTCAGCAGAGGATGGACGTGTTGGTGCCTCATTTTGCATCTCAGGAGTAGGTTGCACCAAGCCAGATAGTGAAGTCGGAGGCTGCGAGGATTCTGTGCATGCTGTCACCCCAAGCAAGAAACCAAGCAGTGTAACAAATCGAATGAGTTGCATAACACTATTCCTCTATGATTATTCGTTCACAGCCCTGATAGAGCCGAGCACTTCCTTCCATGCTTTACGGAGTATTTGCGCACGCCCTTCTCCAGCAGTCAGCGACAGTGTGTACGTCTGCCCACGATCGGTTGTAACCAAAGTGAAACCGTGCATCACTGAGCCATCGATACGTTCGGGAAGACAAACGTACTCTAAAGCAGTCCCATACGGATTTTTTTGCTGTTCATACTGATGGCACTCTCCACGATCTACTAAAGCTTCACGGCTGACATCTTCGGCGTGCCTGCCGGTACTCGGTCTCTGTGCAATAGAATAACGCACTCCGTTTTGGCCTTGAACGGGGTACGACATCTTAGGGAACACGGGAAGCATACCAGTTGGGAGAGCAAAACTGTACGGACCATGCGTGACCAGTGCAGGCTGATGACGAAGGCTGATTACGATTGCTGCGAAAAGCACGAGTACGAATACCGACCCTAACACATATCCGTCTGCACGACCAACCGTGCTCACCTCAGTATTGGTGGTAACCGGTCTGTCTTGGATGCGGCGCAATAAAAGTGAGATGCCGCACAGCACTGACACATATACCAACGCTACAGGTGCCAAACGAAGCCAAATCGAAGCACCTGGAGTGCTCATCGGCAGAACTTGCTGCAGATAGCCGTTGAATGCCATAGCTGCTGCCACAGCAATCACCAACAGGGCACCGACGCGTCCATGTGACGTTCCAGGCTTCAATAGTCCGATGCAGTATCCAACGACGGTTCCAATGGTCACGTAAATTGCGACATCTATAGTGTGCAGCGTCAGCACATTCGTCAATTCATTTACATCTTGCAAAATGAGCAGGGCGAATCCATCAGCGGTCGCAACACCCATCATGACTGCTACAGCATAGACAATCCCATCGATATGTTGATCAAACTCGGCTGTTGGTACTATCGTCCAGCGCAAAGTTGCGTAACAGAGTCCTGCCCATACGGCACCCTTTACCACACCTCGGATCAACGTATCGTATGTATCACTGACATGCCAATCAACAAACCCAACACCACGCATGAACGGATCGTAGATTCCACCCAAAAGTGCCACGCCTATAACGAACAGACCTATGACATAGGTGCGTGGTTCAGGCTGTAGCCGATCTTGATACCGGATGATGAACAACCAACTGATTGCTGGGATCACTACGACGATTGCAAGAATGAGCTTCTGGAAGGCGGGATGTCGCAAAGCAAATGCGTCTGCAATCCCAAGTGTGCTCATCGCTATGATTCCTGCCATGAGCACAAAAATTCCAAGTCCAGCAAACCAAAGTTGGAGAATGGATGTGCGCTGAGCCGGTGCGTGCATTGTTACACTCCTGCATTACGTCATCATTGTTCGACATTTTCGCATATGAGTATACACAATTCGTTACAAATTGAGAAGCCCTTTTCCGCTAGAGAGTTCGAAGTAAGACACAGCGCACACGAAACCTCCGCAAGCGCAGCGTTAAGCGGGGATTTCATTGACGGGGCACTGGAATCGAACAGAAATAATGTAACTATTTTAGGATAACGAAAAACAGAACGGTAACTCACACCCTCGTGGAGCTGGTATTCTCAAACGCTTTACTTTTCAAGCACGCATTGTATTTCGTCGATGATGCGATCTGGATTGACGAGCAAATAGTCGGTCGTATCGACCGTCAAACACGCACCGGGCAAGTCGAGCGGGGTAATCCTGCCGACGTGTAATTGTGATTGGAGCTCTTGGATCAATGCCCCTTCATGATGGCCAGGATGACGCTTGCCGGACAACCCGCGTGCCCGATGGCGTGCCAGCAATACATCGCCGTCACATACCACCAGTACCTGCACCCATTGCGTCGTGGTCTGCTGGACGGCACGGAGGAAGCGTGGGGTGTCACGTTCGCGGTCAAAGTTCCCTTCGATGACGACATCCCGGCCTGCGAGCGCTTCACGCTGCAGCCACAGAAAGAGCAAGTCCATGCTCGCCGCACTCAACTTGCGCGACCACGGCCGGTCGCCCCAACCAATGCTATCAAAGAGGGACTCCTTGATCATATCTTTGGTAAGGAGCGGCCAGCCGAGTTGGTGTGCAATTTTGCTCGCCAGTGACGTTTTGCCTACCCCAGGCAGCCCATTGACCACGACGACGCGACTCTTCATGCCTTGACAATCAACTTGTGGGTAGTAATCGAATCGAGATACTCCATGTCGAGCAGTGCGCCACTCCCGATGCTGTTAGGCACCGTCAGCGTACTATCGCCATTCAGAACAAACGGGTTCGTCACGATGTCGCGCACAAAGTAGCGTGCATTGGCACTGATGTCGCCCGGTAGCACAAAGTTGGGCAGGCTCGCAAGAGCCACGTTTGCCGCCCGACCGATGCCGGTCTCGAGCATACCGCCGCACCACACGGGGATATCTGCGGCCAATGCCATGTCATGAATCTGCTTCGATGCGGCAAACCCACCCACCCGTGAAGGCTTGATGTTGATGACCCCACATGCGCGCAACTCGATAGCCCAGCGGGCATGCTCGGGCGAAACGATGCTTTCATCCAGACAAATGGGGGTTTTGAGTGCACGTTGGAGTTTGGCATGATCAATGATGTCGTCGTGTGCCAACGGCTGTTCGATTAACAACAGCCCGTACTCGTCGAGTTGTGCCAGGTGCTCGGCATGATCAAGTGTATAGATGCTATTTGCATCTACTTGAAGCATGATGTGCGGCCAAGCGGTGCGTACCGCACGCGTCGGCTCGATATCCCAACCCGGTTTGATTTTCAATTTGATACGCTGATACCCTGCATCGACATAGGCACCGACGACCTGCAGGAGCGTGTCGATATCTTTTTGGATGCCGACCGACACACCGACACTGACCGTCTCGCGTACACCACCGAGCATCGATTTGAGGCTTTGCTGCTGTGCATGACCAAACCAATCCCACACCGCGAATTCGAGCCCCGCTTGGGCGATACGATTGGCACGCACATTGGCAAAAATGCGTTGGACATCGGAGGGGTCTGTGATGTCGTGCTTCATCAGTACCGGTGCAAGGATATCACGCAACATAATCATTGCCGTGGCCGTGGTTTCTTCGTTGTACCACGGTCCGGGGCCGACCGGACTTTCGCCCCAGCCTGTTACTCCATCCGCATCGATACGCACCAAGATGGCGTTACTCCCTGTTTCGCGCCAGCCACTCGTCTCGAACGGTGAGACATACGGCAAATCAATCGAACGTAACTCTACCTGTTGAATACGCATAGTGTTGCTCCTATATCCGTGGCCGGACGAGATAGTGCCATCCTCGCTGGGGCACCTGGATACAATCGACGACATGATACCCCGCAGCAAACGCTGCCTCGAAGTACTGCCGTTGCATCATGCGCCAGGCGTGCAACCGTGGCGTGTCGTGCGTGCGCAACAGCGCGAGCTGTTCGGGCAACGGGATGGCGACGGTTTGCCCATCCCAGTTCGGCATTTGAAGGGCGTGCGGCATATTATCGGCGACATGCACGGGGAACGCGATATCGACCGCAGTCCAATCGGGGTATTGCTGGGCGAGATGACGTTCGGTGCGTGCATCCTGCAGGTACCACTCGGCTTCGAAGCGGTCGCTCGGCGCGCCGGCGTTCAATGCGTCGGTCATTTCGCCATACACATCACGCTTGTAGGTCGAACACAGAGCCCCCAGGCGGTGGATGTTGAACGTCCCATTGACGATTTGGAGCGGATCGTAGGTCCATGTCATCACATTTGTCTGCCCATGCGCAATCAATTGATCGCGTTGTGCAGTCTTGAGCCGCAAGCCGATATCGCGGCCACGATACTCGGACAGCACTCCCACAATATGACTGCAGTATTTCAGTGTGGGTGGCATCGTATGTGACAATCCGTACCACCCCAACGCAAAGCCGACCATCCCGTGTGCCTCACGCGGGCCGTTGTCATCGTATGCGCCGAGGAGCACACAGTCATTGTGTGCCCAGGTAATCAACACGTGGGTAGGGATAATTTCGTCATCGGTATTCGCCCAGACCCGGTTGTGCACGTACTGCAAATCGGCGCATCCCGCCAAATCGGTGATTGGCCTGATTGTAATTGCCATACCTTCTCCCGCGTGCTTAGGGGTTCGGTCGTTTGAGCTCTACCAACCACGGGCGCGTGGTGAAGTCTCGGCGGACATCATCAAACAGGGTCAATGCATCGGCCGCGCTGACAATTTCGCTGAGCTTCACGTATACCGCATTGCGCTCGTCGAAGCACAAGGTGGGGACTCCGAACGCCTTGTACTGCGCCACGGCATATTCGTGATCGCGCTTCAATACGTCCAGTAAGGAGCGGTCTTGGACATCTGCATGGTAGCGTTGCATATCGATGCCGCAGGTTGCCGCCACTGCAGCGACCCCCTCACGTGTCGTAACGTCGCTCTTGGTCACATGCCGTGCTTCGTAGGCGTTGGCTCGGAACAGCTGGAACGCCGCAAGGCTCTGCCGGCGCACCGCCTCGGCCCCCCAAAAAAGATTCAACCCGCGATAACTCTCCCACCCTTCTTTGGCAGCTGCGTAGTCATGTGCTTGGTTCCAGACGCGCCAATCAGAGTCAGCGGGGGTGTTTATTTGTTCAAGCGAAAAAAAGCGCCAATCGATCTGTACCTCGGGTCGCTGCGCGACCACCAGGTCTAGCCACCGTGACGCACGCCAGGCAAATGGACAGAGCACATCAAAAAACACGGTCATCTTCATCGTTTTGTTCCTTGTTGCAATGAAGCTAGTGTAGCACCAACCGTCTCAACCGTCATCCGAATGGCTGCGTAATCAGGCGCTCATAGAGCAGACGCTGGCGTTCCCCGGCACGGCGATAGGCCTGATGCGCTACGTCGTCAGGGGTGTAACAGACGGTAGGTGCGGTCGGCAATGCTGCGAGCGAAGGGATAATCCCCAGCGAGCGCAACGCGACGACTGCTACCCCGCGAGCAGTGGCTTCGTCGACACCCGATGCATACACCGGTCGCCCCAGGACATCGGCACATATCTGCATCCAGACCGGCGACTGCTCGAGTGCACCACCGCTGGCGATCACTTGCCCCGTCACAGGCAAGCGTGCCGCAATCTGCCCAAAGCGCAACGCAATCGACTCGAGGCTCGCGCGCAACAGGTCAAAAGGGGTAATCCCCAAATGCAAACCATGGATTGTCGCTTTGGCATCTCCCGCCCAACCGGGGCTGCGTTCACCGGCAAACAACGGCAGAATGGTCAACCCGTGCGCATCCGCACGGTATTGCCCCAATCGGTGTTGGATGGTGGCATCGTCACCATCAATTCGCAACGTGTCGGACATCCATTGAAAAACGTTGCCGCCTTCACTCGTCGCACCCCCCACCAGCGCAGTCTGCCGATCGATCCGATAACACCACAACCCTGCTGGGGGCATCGGTGTGCCCGGCAATGCGATGCGCATGGCACCCGTCGTTCCCACCGTCAATGCGAGGAATCGCTCGTCCACACACCCGCTCCCCACATTTGCGGCTGCACCATCGCCCATGGCGCCATACCACGGCACACCTGCCAACGCTGGCCAGCGCGCTGCCCACGCTGCACCGAGCGCCGGCAACGGGACGTCGACATCGACAATCTGCGCAAACATGGCAGCATGCACATCGAGTTGTTTGAGCCATACGGCGTCCCATTGCAGCGATTCGCGATGGCACAAGCCCGTCCACGCTGCCTCGCTGGGGGTAACCCGTCGTGCGCCCGTGAAGTAGTAGGCCACATACCCGCCGATGGGTACCCAGTGTGTGGCACGTTGCCACTCTGCAGGCATTGCAGTCTGGAGCCAACGCAGCCGTGCCGGCCAATAGTTGGGGCGAATCAGGCAGCCAGTCCGGGCATGGACGGTTGTCTCTGCATATTCGGCTCGGAGGGTATGGCTTGCGTCGTCGCTCCGAGTATCCGCATAGGTGCGCAATGGCCCAACAGGTTGACCAGTCGCGTCCAATCCCACCATGGTGGTGGCCATCGTCGCCATCCCTACTGCCACAATGTCATTGGCACATGGGCCCAGTTGCATGATGACATCGTCGATGCATGCAACCATATCGCGCAAGAGCTGTACGCTGTCGACTTCGGCAGCTCCCGTTGCATCCGACGTCACCGTGACGGCGCGCCGACCTTCGACGTGTGCGACACGATGGGCGGACCGATCATACGCAAGCACACGCAACGAACTCGTACCCACATCAATGGTCAATACCAAGGCACTATCACGATTTGTTGACACACGGTTTTGCATAGGTTCACTTCGGCTGTGGCGGTCACACTATTCTACCAACACAACAAACCGCCACGACACAGACGCGTCGTGGCGGCAATCAAGGCTTCGTGCCTATCGTGAAGGACGAACTGCGAGGGTAATGGTGAACTGTATTTCTTCGGTCCCACGTAGGACTGTGAGCGTCACACTATCACCGGGGTTGTACCGCAACAGGACACCACGGAGCGAATCGGTTTCGCCGAGGCGGACCCCATCGAGTGTCAAGATCACGTCCCCTGGCAAGATTCCGGCTGCTTGGGCAGGACCACCATCGGTGACACCCGACACAAACGCGCCTTGTTTTACATTCAGTTTTTCCGCTTCGACGATGTCGGGTGTCACCATGCCGTACGAAATTCCCAAGAACGGATAGCGTACTTCACCGTATTTGACCAGCTGCTCGGCTATTTTGCGGACAATCGTCGATGGCACTGCAAAACCCAGCCCTTGCGCCGAATCCATCGATGCCGAAGATCCACGCACCACCAACGTATTGATGCCGATGATTTCGCCACGTGCATTGAGTAACGGGCCACCGCTGTTGCCGTTGTTGATAGCGGCATCGGTTTGAATCAACCCTTCGGGCGCATCGTTCCCGACATTGCGGTTCAAGGCACTCACCACGCCGACCGTCACGGTATTGCGATAACTCCCCAGTGGGCTCCCGATAGCAATGACCGGTTCGCCTTGTCGGAGCGCATCAGAATTGCCTAACACCATCACGGTTGGGATGGGATCAGTGACTTGAAGAACTGCTATGTCGTTGAGCGGATCAGCGCCAATCAAGGTTGCATCATGACCGGTACCATCGGCAAACAACACACGCAACGTATCGGCGCCTTCGATGACATGGTTATTCGTCACGATGTAGCCGTCTGGACTGATGATGGCACCCGATCCTGTTGATGTCGGCATGAACAGCTCAGATGCGTTGGAATAGTTTTCGACGGTGACGACCGCATCACGTACCCGTTCGATCATCGCAGGGATGTCTTCGCCACCCGCTGTAGCTGCATCAGGCGCCTGCTCAACAGGGATTGCAGTGGGGATCACCGCAGCTGTCGTTGCTGTCGGTTTTGGCTCTGCAGTATCGTTCGTCGAAACAACCGTAATCGGCTGACTCAGACGCTTCTGGATGAGATACACCGACGCTCCAGCACCGGCCAACGCTCCGAGAATTGTCCCTCCCGCAAGCGTGAGTAACAACACAACAATCATGATGAAGGTATTTGTCCGACCCATGTTTCCCTCTTTACACTCAACGGAGTATGATCCGACCAAAAGTATCATCCGCTATATGGCTAAACTCGTCGTGAAAATGGTATGAGCATCAGATGAATCACCTTCACGTACATCTCGTCTGCGACGCATGGTGATGGTATACTTGGGTATGCCATGCGACGTTGATGGCCCATTGTACTCTGCATGACGTTCACCGCCGAACACATGCCACACACTGAGGGGACATATGATCCTCGAGCAACGTTTCGGAGCGGCCCAAATTGCGGTCCGCGCCACGGATGACCTATTGGTTTGCGCCCAAACCAGCACAGCCCACACCGTTGATGCAATCCGACGCGAAATCTTCAAAACTGCCTGGCAACTCATTTGTCAAAAGCAAGCCGTTGGGTCTCTCGTCAATCTCTTGAATCCATTGCTATACCATCTTGACTCGGTCGAGACGGTGTCTGAGCTCCAACAGACCGTCGTCGCGTCGTTGACGACGTTCCGTCATCAATTGACCCATCGTGTACCCGATACCGCAGTCCATAGTATGTCGGTATTGAGTCAATGTCATCGCGTCATGTTGTACGGCTACAGCACCACGGTGCTGTATGCATTACAGCATGCACTCCGCAATGGGCAGCGTATCGACGTGGTGTGTGTATCAGGTACTGATTCCGGTGCTCACCGTGCGTTGTGCGACCGCATTGCTGCGATTGGCCTGTCAGTGACAACGCTCGAATATGCACAGAGCGAAAGCGTACTCGATCGTATGGATGCGGTCGTTGTAGGCGCTGACACGCTCGATGCATATGGACTCATCAATACAGTCGGTACTGCACAGCTTGCGACCGCAGCACATGCTGCACATGTACCGTTCTACACGTTTTGCACAAGCGAAAAATTTCTGCCGGACGCGTTCTTTCAGGGCGAACGCCTACCGTCACCGCTCGATGATTGCACCTGCGCTCCGTCATCGAACACGCCCAAAACGCTGGATGTCACACCCATTGAGCAGGTGACCGGCGTCATCACCGAACGCGGGTCTCTGCCTGCACCGGCAATCGAAGCCTGGTTCGCTGCGGAACGTATTCACCCCTGGTTGAGTGGACGTGGCACGATGCTCGACATCCATCCCATCCTCCAACCGTAGCCCCAACCACCATGCAGGAGGGTTGTGACCAGACAGCGCAGTCCATCATCATCGAGACGTTCTCTACCCAGGTGGCGTCGCACGCTCCAAGGCTGCAACACGTGGCTCGTCTTTGCATGCCTTGTTGTCTGTCTGGTATCGGTATTTGTGTGGCGTGTCTTTTTTGCACCACATCCAACCGCTGGGACTGATAGCACCCCGTGGGAGTCGTTGCTGAATACATCATTAACCCGCAATCCACGATTCGCGGCGCCGGGCAGCACCAGCATCCGCGGCACGCCAACGATAACCGCAGCCCGCATAGACGAGATCCTCCGACTCTACAACTCACCTGCGCAGGGCACAGGGCAAATCTGGATCGACGAAGGCATCGCGTACGACATCAATCCTGTCTATGCGCTGGCGTTTTTTATGCACGAATCGAATCTGGGAACCAATCCCGAATGGTCCGGTTGGAAGGAAGACGGGACAAGCACACACAACGTCGGCAATATCATTTGTGCCGGTTACTCGCGTTGTCACGGCAGATTTCGCGATTATGCTACCTGGCAAGAGGGCATTCACGATTGGTATCGTTTGATAGCGCTTGAATATATCGATCAACGCGGCATTCATACCGTCGAAGACATTATTCCCGTCTACGCGCCCGAATTCGAAAACGACGTCGAGACCTACATCGGCAGCGTGCGCGAGTATGCGCTCCAATGGAGCGCACCGTAACTGCTGGACCGCACACATCCAACCCAACGCCGCCTGCGTACACTACGCAGGCGGCGCTTTCGTTGTAGCTTCATGTTCACGCCGCCTGATACTATTTTGGGGCGCTCAAATCGCGATACACATACCAGGCTTTGCGATACACACTCGGGCGGCCCGACACGCGGTAACATGCCCCACCGACGCACGCACCATCGACAAATGGAATATGGACGAGTCCCCACTTTTGTGCGTTTACGCCACTCGCAGGCGGGAAGTCTTCGTACTTAAACCAGAACACCACCGCTACTTCCCGGGCACCGTTGGCGAGCTTCCGGGCAGCCAAAATACGGTAGGTTGTCCCCAAGAAATCCGCCTGGCCTTGCTCGTGTTGCCGTCCATACCCCACGTTATAGCCGAGTTCCGTCACCCATATCGGTCGTAGCTCGTCACCCAATGTGCGCAAGCGGGCCCGTACCCGGTCCATCGCCTGTGTCATGGTGGTCACACCGAGGTACTGCAATTCGACCGGGTAGGGGTGATAGCCGACACCATCAAGCGGCCAGCGGCCGATCTGCTGCTTTGCCGTGGTAAACGCACGGGACTGATAGATTGCGGCCAAATAATCGATATCGGTCTGCGCCGACTGACCTGGCTGTGCGTCGGTTCCGCGTGGATGCAACCCACCCAATACGATTGGGGTCCCTGCGCATGCCGCTCGCAACGTCCCACCGTTGCACGCACGATACAACGTCGTCGTCAGCTGCGCCCATACTTCCGCCGGGATTGCATTGTTTATCGGGCCATCTGTACGGTAGCGGGGTAAGCGATTTGCTTCGTTGAGTACCTCAATAGCGCCAATGGATTTGCCATAGCGTTCGATGATGCGCTGAACACGCCCCATCCAGACCCGCATATATGTGTTATAGCGCGGTCCGTAGCGTGCATCGGCGGTGAATGGTCCTTTGTGTATTTCGTTTGCATCGACACCCATCACGACATCGAAGTTGACAAGCAACAAGACTTTCAGCCGTTCACGTGGTGCAACGGTCTTGAGAAAGTAGTCATATTGCGCAATTGCTGCATCGACTGCAGCATCGGATGCCGTGTAATCCGCTGGTATGCGGATGTCAATGCGCACCCAGCGGACGCCGAGTGCAGACATCGTGCGCCCCATCGTGTCTTGACTTACGATATTGGGTTTGCCAGCGATCGTCTCGAAAAATGGGTCACGACCGACCAATCCCATCATCGCAGCAGGCACCGTCGTACCCGGCATCCGTGTCGCAGTGGGTGTGACGGTAGGCATGATTGTCCGCGTCTGCGTGACCGTCGCGCGAACCGCTGCACGCACAGAGGATTGCTTCGGCTGGATTGCATGCAGCAACCCGCCGAACACCGTGACACAAATGAAGAGCCGTACCAACCCTTGCAGTACCATCAACACCTCGTCGGAGCCGTTAGCGATTGTCCTGGCGAAAATCGACCGCACGATGCATACGCTTGGTCAATGCCACAGCACCATAAAACGAACTAACACTCAAGAACAACACTGCCACCAAACAAAACACCACGCGGAGCAATGTCTGTGTCCCATCTGCAGTCACGGTACGCACCGGAGTGATGACCGCTGCGGATTGTTCGGTACTGAACATGCAGGGAGCAATGCTTGCAGTATTTTCGACGATCAACAGTGTAACTACCCGAGACCCGTAACCAGCACCGATGTCTGCATCGGGTTGGGCTTGTACCCGCAAAAGCCCGGCACAGGTTGCCACCCCCGACCCAATGACGACCACCGGTGCATAGACTGGCAACTGATGGAGCAGCGGTACGTACCATTGATCAGTGCACCCCACGCATTCGACGCGAATGGTGACCGTCGACCCAGCCGAGGCTATCGGCAATGTGAGCATCGTACCCGCTTGGGTGAGTGTGCCAGCAGCCGGCGTGGATCGCATGTACGGGGTCAATGTCGGGATTGGTGTTGCATCGAGCTCGCCGTTGAATTCGAGAATTTCGGTTGTTTCGAGGGGCACCGCGTACCGTTCGATGAGCCGACCAAGCGTGTCGGACTCGTCGATACGGGCAATTGCACCAGCCGGCAACATCATCGTGACCGGTGCTGTGTCACCTGCCGGCAGTTCGAGGACCACAACCACAGACCCATCTGATGCAACAGACAGCAATGCAGCTGATGGCTGCGTATCCGCTGACAACGCTTCGGCGGCCTGTGTTGACTGTATGGTCAAGCCCCACAGCAGCACCCAAATGAGTCCCCCATACAGCAGCATCTTGGCGCGGGG
>QWQY01000089.1 GCA_003670675.1 Chloroflexota bacterium | reverse complement strand
TTCTGCGGCGCGTTTCACCAAGCTTTGCGTGCGTGGTGTGATATACACTTGATTGCCGTAGATGTTTTGTCCATAGACTTTGGGCGATTTTTCGAGTTCATATTCGACACGCTGGGCGACGACATCCGCGTCGACACTCAACTTTTGCAGGGCTTTCGTCGCAAGGCCGTCCGTCTGCCGCAATAACGCCAAAAAGATATGCTCCACATCCAACTGGGTGTGATGCATGGTACTCATGATGCTCTGGGCTTCTTGAAATGCTTCTTGGGCTTTTTCCGTAAATCGTTCAAGTTTCATTGGTTCCACCTTTCGGCCACATGGTGTTACTATCGGTGACCTATGGGTAGTATATCAGCTGGGTTTGGAGCGTCTATTTGAAGTCTATTAGAAAAGCAAACGCCCTGCAGAGCAACTGCAGGGCGGTGCAAAAAAAGTGCGGTCTAGCCTAAGGCGCTGGCTGCCTCGGCGGCAATGTAGGTCAATTGCTCGCGGAGCGACGCGTGCGTATGCCAGCTGCGGCTGTCCCATTGCACGCCGCTCAGGTCATCACCGCTGTACAGGATTTGCCCCATGGTGATGCCACGGAGTTGTGCGACTGCCAGCAACGCGGCGTTTTCCATCTCTACCGTCAAGCATCCCTCGGCACGACGTTGAGCGATTTTGTCGCGTGTTTCGCGGTAGAAGGCGTCGGTTGTCCATGTTGCACCCGCGACATATGGGATGTGATGTGCATCAAGAATAGCGGTGATAGCTGCCGTTGCCCGTGGTTGCGCTTCAATCCAACGATTCGGGGCGACATAATGATACGAGGTGCCTTCATCGCGGAGTGCTTTGGTCGGGACCACGACATGCCCCAGCGTCAATTCTTGGTGGAGTGACCCTGCCCCGCCGACGGCGACGACGGTGCGGATACCATGGCCAATTGCTTCTTCGAGCAGTGCGGCCGACATGGGGGCGCCGACACCGGGATGCATCAAGCAGACCTCGGGCCCGTCGACAAGACGAATGACATAGAGCGGGTGTGCCCCCATCTCCGAACGCAATGCGTGCACCTGTCGTGCGATGCCATCATTGACTAACTTGGTGATGACCTCATGGAAGAAGCAAAACACCAACGTGGACGGGATATCGAGCGGGAAGTAGTGTTCGTCCGCATTAATCAGTGCGCGCGGATTTGGATCGAACTCCAAGAGTGGAACCTGCGCTGGCGTGTATTCCATCAAAGCATGTCATCCATTGAATAATGATTGTTCCAGCGTGCATCGACTTCATCACTCACGCGTTGGAATCGGATGTCGGTCGACAAACGCATCGTCCCGTCGTGCACATCATTGCCGGTCGCTGCATGAATCATATATGCACTGTGGATCACCATGTCGCCGGCTTCGTAGTCAGCAACAAGCCAGCGTGAATCCCACTTTTCGGCCAGTGCGGGCAGGTCTTTGGTGAGCCATCCCGTCGCCGACATGCTCTTGTTGTAGGCACTGATTTGGTCTTCACGGCTCAAGTCAGCATTCAGCGCGCTGAATTCTTTCTCCATTTGACGACCAGCCACATGTGACCCTTCGAGATAGACCAACCCGCCCATTTCGATGGGGCAATCACCGATGGGGATCCAACTCGTCGCAACACGATCGGTCCCGGCGCGCAAATAGACCAGGTCATAATGCGCACCCGTCGAGCTTACTTCTTGTGGTTTGGTATATCGGATGAGCTTCCGTTTGTGGAGGTATGGAGCACCGTCAAAAAGCCGTTCGTAGAACATCCAGATGGGCTCTTGCAGACAAAATGATTCGTATGCAGACCAGCGGACGATTTCGTGCATAGTTTTGGCGATGCGCTGGTTGTCTTCGCTACTCCCGCTATAGATTCCATCGCGCGGGCTCGTCCCGGGCTTCAGCAATCCGGCCGGTGCCAGCGACGCAAAAAAGCGTTCGCGGAAGCGCAGGACCCCTTCGCGCGGGAGCAATCCCTTCAACCACAAATACCCTTGGGCGGCAAATTGCTCGCGGAGTGACTCGATAGACGTGCCAGGGTCCGAGGCGACCAATCGCCCCATCCGGCGTGCCGACGTATCGAGCGTGTGTCCGTTACTCTTGAGCGTGGGGAATGTGTCTTGCGCAGTCATAGTCCCTCCTCCGTTGATGATACTATTTTATCGCGAATATGGGCAAAGTGTGTCTGTTTGCACCCAGAGAACTTTGCGAAATGTCAAGGAATCATTTCGGCTCTGCGATGCCATCGACGTGACACGGTAATCGTGAATAGGGTATCATACAGGTGGGTACTATAACAAAGGAGTTTACATGCCGTACGTCGCTGACGCGCAACGCTATGCTTCGATGCGCTATAACCGCACCGGGAAAAGCGGGCTCAAACTGCCTGCACTGTCCTTGGGACTCTGGCACAACTTCGGTGGCGTTGATCGCTACGAAACCTCACGTGCCATGGTGTTGGCTGCCTTCGACATGGGGATTACCCACTTCGATTTGGCCAACAACTACGGTCCTCCCGCCGGTTCTGCCGAAGAGACCTTCGGTCAGATTTATCGCCAAGACCTCAAGCCCTACCGTGACGAATTCATTGTCTCTTCCAAAGCCGGATACTACATGTGGCCCGGTCCCTACGGCGAATGGGGCTCACGCAAGTACCTCATTTCGAGCTGTGATCAGAGCCTCAAACGCATGGGTGTGGACTACGTCGACATCTTTTATCATCACCGCCCCGATCCCGACACCCCACTCGAAGAGACCATGCAAGCCCTCGACACCATCGTCCGCAGTGGGCGTGCGTTGTATGTCGGGTTGTCCAACTACCGCCCGGCAGAAGCCAAAAAAGCATTCGCCATCCTCAAGCAACTGGGTACGCCGTGCTTGATTCACCAGCCGTCCTACAATATGTTTGACCGCTGGATCGAAGAGACTGGCTTGCTCGATTTGCTGGGTGACGAAGGCGTCGGCTGTATCCCCTTCTCGCCATTGGCACAAGGCATGCTCACGGACCGCTACCTGCAAGGTATCCCCGATGGGTCACGCGCTGCCAAGCCGCACGGCTTCCTCAAAGCCGACCGGGTCACGCCAGAGCGCCTCGCCATCGTCGGCAAACTCAAACAACTCGCCAACGAGCGCGGTCAGAACACCGCGCAGCTCGCACTCTCGTGGGTGCTTCGTGATGCACGCATCACCACTGCACTCATCGGCGCAAGCTCGGTCGAGCAGATTACCGAATGTGTCGGCGCGCTTGCTGCAGCACCGTTGAACGCGGTCGAGATCGCCCGGATCGAATCCATTCTCAAAGGGAACTAATCATGGTTGCACGCGTGCTCGTGTTCATCGGTATTCCACTGACGTTATTGCCGCTGGTTTTTCGCTATGCGGTGCTCAATGCGACGTCGATGGCCGAGCACCAAGGGTTTGCGCCCAACGTCGACCAGTATGCCCATCAGAGTTCGCCGTATCTGCTCACCGCAGTCTCCGTAGGGTTAGTTGTCGGGCTCATTCCCTTGATTGTTGGCGTCATCTTACTCATCCGCGAACGGCTACGCGCGTCGTAAGGCGCCCACACGCAAAACGCCCCGCACCGTCAGGTGCGGGGCGTTTGTGGCATTTAGGTGAGTTGTGCAATGGTGGTAGCCATGGCCTTCGCCGCAGGGACATCGAGGACCCCAACGACGAAGTCACACCGCCATTCCTGCGTCGCGCCGATGGAGCGCAAGTTGCCTTTGGCTTTCTCGGCCGTATACCCCTCGGGCTCGGCCGTCGCGGGCATACTAAAGCCCAAACAGTCCTGATCCGGTGTGCGCGAAATCCAGCGGATCACATACGGCAATTGCTCGGGCCGGTGCGCGACATAATCGGCGGTGCCTTCCGGCAAGCGTTGCATGCTGTGCGCCCAGCCAGTCGCATCCGCTGCCGCATCGATGGTAAACACTACCTCGGGGTCAAAGCCCAATCCTGGCGTCAACACCGTCGCTGGGGCCGGATCGACAGCCAACGCGTCGATAAACGCGCGATACCCCGGTGCCGGGGATATATGCGACGGGATGCTTTGGCGAACGCGAATGGCTTCAGCCGTCGGTGGAGCGGTCGTAATCAGCGTTGCGTTGTCGACTGGTCGATAATTAATGTGCGCAAGATACATCAGGTCCATCGGCGTCTGCTTGAGATTAGTGATGGTCATCGAAACGTTCCATACCCGACGCTGTGCCCATATCCGCACTTCGGGAGTTGCCACATAATTGTCTTGGAACGCCACGGTATAGCGGAACGACCCACTCATGCACAGGTAATCCCCGTCTGTGTCGCTCCCAACGGTCAACCACGCCCGCTGATAGCGCGCATTGGGCAACTCACCATGCAGTGGATGCGTGTCGGTTGGTCCCGGTACGCCCATCCGCGTCGCGCCACAATGCACAAAAAAACCACCATAGGTATGGAGGTATGCGGTCGTCGGCTGCGGTTCGTCGAACATCGAACGCATACCCAGTGCTCGACCGTCCATCATCGCTGACCAAATCTGCTGCCCTTGGTACGGCAACAACACCAGTTCACCGTGTGCATTGCGTACCCGAATCGCCAAAACTCCACTGCTGTACATAAACAACGTCGCACTCAGCGCGCCGTGTTCGAGCAACACATGCTCTCGTTCGCGCCACATACCCGGATGTAACTGGATTGTTGTCATCGTGTCCTCATGCTTCTGTGTCGGTTATTTGGATGCCGTGCGGTGCATATCTAATGGCAATCTGTTGCATCTGTGGGAGCCGTGCTACGACCGCACGGACAAACGCCGCGCGCTCCGCCGGGTCGGGACTCGTCAGTACCGCAATGGACCCACCGTCACCGCCTGCGCCGTTGACTTTGTACCCCCACGCGCCATGCGCGTCAGCGACTGCGATGAGCTGCTCGACCGATGGGGCAATCAAGCCCGGATGCAATGCCCGTTGGGCAGTGGTATTGGCTTGCAACGCGTGCCCGTACGCCTGCAGATCACCAGCACAGAGCGCCGCATGCCCTTGTGTAGCAGCGACGCGCAGTGGGTCGAGCAGGGTATCTGCATCCGACACCGTTTCGAGGCGTGCGATCACCTGTTGGTGAATCGCCGACGAAAGGTGTGGTGTCCCAATGTAAAACAGCAGCAACTGGTCGTTGAGGGCCGCAATGGTCGCATCGGTGAGCGGGACCGCAGTCACCGTTGCATCCGGGTAACGAGCCATTTCGATGAAGCAACACCCACCATGCGCCACACCGATTTGGTCCTGAATGCCGCTCTGTAACCCGAGTTCGTGCGTTTCGAGCAGGTGGGCAGCACGGGAAAGCTTCGCTGGTGGTTCGATATGCCCCTGGGCCGCGCGTAATGCACCAATCAATGCAACCGACACCGCCGCAGAGGTGCCCGTCGAACATCCCGGCGGGATGGAAGAAGATACTGCTATCTCGGCATCATACGCATCGGGTATCGGATTGGTGGCAATGGCTGCATGGAGCAATGGGTGGCGCGGGGTATCGCCGGGGTAGTGGAGCAACTCCCCGTAGTTGTGCACTGCGAGCTGTACGGCCTGACGCTCCGATTGTCGCGTCGAAAGCCGTACCTGCACCACGACCCCGGGGTTGACGGCGAGGCTACAGACCACCCCGTGACCAGCAAACCACGTGTCGGTCCATCCGCCGAGGTCGCAGATGCGTATCGGTGCTGTGGCCGTAATGGTGCGTTGTGGCATAGGTACTCGTCGTCTCTGATTGGTTGCCATCGTACCACACGGCACCGTCGCCTGTATTGCGAGGCGTCGTGTGATTGGACTGGGCCAATCCTATTCGCTGATGACGGGTGCGTCGCGGTTGGTTTTGCGGAGCGGAACCTCAGGCAGCCCAAATAGCACTAACAAAAAGGAAATCACAACCAACCAGATAGCGTCACGATAGATCTGGGTAATGCTATTGGTAAATGCCTGTTTGATTGCCTGATTGATGTCGTTACTCAAACCAATCGCCTTGTCGATTGCCGGCGCACGGCCGGCCTCGATCCCAGCCAAGATAGCTGGTAACGCGGCAGCATCGATCTGTTCGGACCGAATACGTTCTTTCAGCTCGGCAGGGAGCGCCGGGTTTGCGACGAGTGCGGTAATGGCAGTGGGATCTTTTTGCGCAACCGCAGCGGTGAGCTGGGTGACAATGGTGTCAAAGTCCGTATTGACGCTAGCCAGTAACGTGTCTTGAAGGGTCATGCCATCAGACGAACCTGCAGCTGCTTCCTTCAAATCGAAGGCATATACTTGCTTACGATATTCGGTCGGTAATGCGTTGACGATTGGCGCTGTTTGGATGGTGATTTGCGTGGTCAATGTTGTTGTCAAAATGACCCCAAACACCGCAGCGCCGACTGCTTGGCCCAGTTGTTGAAAGAACTGGCGATTTGCCACCGCGGTGCCCATATAGGCAAACGGTATGGCGTTCTGCATTGCGAGATTCAGTAATGGGATCGTTGGTCCCAATCCGATGCCCAAAAGCAACATCCGCCAGACAACATCCTCGGTCGAACTCGTGACATCGAGTTGCGTCATCGAATAGAACCCAATCAACATCATTGCAAAGCCAAACAAGATGAATGGTTTGTAGCGGCCGGTCTTGGACACGAGTTGCGTTGCGACAATACTCCCCACCACGAAGCTCAGCATGAGTGGGATTTGTGATGACCCAGACTCGGTAGCCGACACTCCTGCGACATGGACCAAGAACAACGAGAGAAACAAAAATGCACCGAAGAACGCAGCGCCGTTCAGGAACGAAGAGACGATGGTTACACTAAATATCTTGTCTTTGAAGAGCGATAACTTGATAATCGGTGATTCTGCCTTCGTCTCGATATACAGAAACACTGCGCCAAAGACAACCGCCATGACGAGCAATCCAATGATCAGTGCAGAGTCCCATGGATGGAATGCTTTGTCGAGGGTCAACGCCAACAACAACGGCACGACCGACAACACGAGGGTCACACTGCCGCCCCAGTCAATGGCAGCTTTCACACCGCTCGCCAGTGTCGGCATCGTACGCCAGATGAATAAGAAAGCAACAATGCCGACTGGCAAATTGACATAAAATACCCAACGCCAATTCAAAGTATCGGTCAATGATCCGCCCAAAAACGGCCCAAGGATGCTGGCTAATCCGAATACCGCTCCGATCAGCCCCATGTAGCGCGGTCGTTCCGCCGGCGAAAACAAATCAGCAGGGATGGCAAATGCGGTCGAAGTCAACGCCGCAGCGCCCAAACCCTGGAGCACACGGTAGCCGATGAGTTGGAAGATATCCTGCGACGTGCCGCACAACATCGACGCCAACACAAACAGCGTAATGCCAGACAACAACACAATCCGGCGACCAAATAAGTCAGACAATTTGCCATAAATAGGGATCATGG
>QWQY01000088.1 GCA_003670675.1 Chloroflexota bacterium | reverse complement strand
TGGCAGCGTTGATTGGCACCCTGCCCTACACCCCTTTGAATGTTGCGGTGGAGCAGACCATTGCCCGCTATCGTGATTTGACCGCCCGTGGTGTGTTGGCCAAAGACGCGCTGCTCGGCTAGCAGCAGGGGTTGGACTGGTATTTTTCGCACCGAAAGTGAGCACATATGACCCGTACTATCGTCGTCCTCGAAGGGGACCAGACCGGCCAAGAATTGCTCGAAGAAGGCCTACGGGTCATCCACCCCAGCGTGACGGGCGTGGCCGTCGAGTTCAAACGCTATGATTTGTCGCTCGCAAACCGCCGGGCCACCAAAAACGCCGTCGTCAACGAGTCTGCCGAGGCCATGCTGGTCGCTGGTTTGGGCATCAAAGCCGCCACGATTACGCCCGAAGTCAAGGGCGACGTGGGCAGCCCCAATGCCATCCTGCGCGAAAAAGTCGACGGCACGGTCATCGTGCGCACCGGTCGGCGCATCCCCGGTGTGCGCACCGTGGCCGGCGCACATTCGCCCATTGCGGTCATCCGCATGGCCGTCGGCGATGCCTACGGTGCGGTAGAGTGGCGTGAGGGCACGGGCGACGACGAAATCGCCTGCCGTACCGAGACCATCACGCGCAAGCATTGCCGGGCCGTGTCGGAATATGCCTTTATGTATGCCGAAAAAATCGGTGCCAAGGTCTTTGGCGGTCCCAAGTATACCGTCAGCCCGGTCTATGAAGGCATGCTCAAGGAAGAAATGGACGCCGCCGCCAAGCGCCACCCCAACGTGCGCTACGAGCCACAGCTGATCGACGCGACCTATGCGTTGCTGTTGGCTGGCCACGGCGACGCCATGGTCATCCCGGCGCTCAACCGCGACGGAGACTGCTTGAGCGACATGGTGCTGCAGATGTTTGGCTCGATTGCCGGCAGCGAATCGTTGCTGATCGGGTTCGACGACAGCTGGAAGCCACGTGTCGTGATGGCCGAGGCCCCGCACGGCACCGCGCCGGCGTTGTTCGGCAAAAACGTCGCCAACCCGATGGCCATGATCCTGGCCGGCGCGTCGTTGCTGAGCTACTGCGGTCCCGATGGTGTGTTGGCGGCCCGCGCCATCCAAGAGTCGGTCTTTGAAGCAGTCTATGACCAGATCTGCACGGCCGATTTGCAAGGGCATAGCAGCACCACCGAGTTCACCGACGAGGTAATTGCCCGCACACGCAAGAAGATCGAAGTGTGGGGCAGCCTGCAGCAGTAGGTATCAGTTTTCAGTTATCAGTTTTCAGTTTGTGTTTTGACATGCATCCCATTCCATAGCCCTACAGCATGCTGTGGGGCTATGGACACAATACACAGGAATGCCATCTATGACCACCACCATCTTCGTCGCCTTGTCTTCTGGGATGCGTGCCGAGTTGGAATTTGACCAGTATCTGCACCGCCTGCATGCCATCGGCACCGTCCATCTGTGGGAGGGGGTCGGCAGTCCAGCAGCAGCGTTTGTGGACGAGGCACTGGCGCGCGCCACGGTACTGGTGACGGGCTGGGGCGTGCCCTACTTGGCCGCACTCGAAGACTGGACACCAGCCACATCGCAGCTCCGACTGGTGGCGCATGCAGCCGGCACGGTCAAAAGCTTGGTGCCCTACGCCGCCGTGCAGCGCGGGCTGTTGGTCAGCAGAGCGAATCATTCGCTGGTCGAGTCGGTGGCCGAGTTCACCATCGGGGCGCTGATTATGGCGCGGCGGCGGGCCTTTGTGGCGGCCGAACGCTACCGGGCCGGCGCGACGCTGGTACCCATCCAGACCCAGCGTGAGCTACGCGGCAGTACCATCGGCATCATCGGCGCCAGTGCCATCGGCAAGGGCGTGATGGAGTTGCTGCAGCCGTTTGGTGCGCGCATCCTGCTGGCCGACCCATATGCGACCGAGGCACTGGCAGCGCAATATCAGGCGACGCTGGTCGATTTGGGCACACTGCTGGCGCAGAGCGATATCCTGTCGTTGCACGCGCCAGTGACGCCCGAGACGATTGGAATGCTGGGTGCGGCGCAATTTGCGGCGATGCGCGACGGCGCATTGTTTGTCAACACCGCCCGCGCGCGCTTGGTCGACATGCCGGCGCTGCTGGCCGAGCTGCATTCGGGCCGCTTATCGGCCCTGCTGGACGTGACCGAGCCCGACGAGCCGTTGCCGGTCGATTCGCCGTTTTTTGCACTCGATAATTGCACCGTACTGCCGCATATGGCCGCGGTTACGCGCGATGCCCGCCTGCGCCAGAGCGAGATCTGCGTCGGCGATGTGGAGCGCTTTGTGACCGGTACTCCACTGCTGCATGGGGTCGATGTGGCTCAGTGGGAGCGGATGGCGTGAGGGGGGTGGGAAATTCGGAACAGGCACACGCTCAGCTGAACTATCGGCTCAGTTACTGTTTTTCGGCAATATGCTCCAGCAGTAACTATGCACAAAACATTCGAACGTACAAAATAATCTAACGCACCAGGTCAGCGAGCAAAACTTTGTTGCATATCACCCCCCTCACGGCAAACCCACCACCGCCACCGGCGTGGTGACCACCGCTGATCCGACGGCACCCGTACCGAGCTGGCCATACTGGTTGTTGCCCCAGCATTTGATGGCGCCGGTCGAGAGCAGGGCGCAGCTGTGTTTTTCACCCGTTGCCACGTCGATGACTTTTTCGCCGCTGACGGTCACCCCGCTGATGGGGAGTGCGAGGGCACTGGTGAACACGGTCGCGATGTCTTTGGCAAGCTGCCCATAAAAGTTGTCTCCCCAGCAATAGACTGCCCCACTCGTGTCGTAGGCACAACTATGCCCGTAGCCTACCTCGACGCCGGCGACATTGGCCAGCGCGATCGTGCTCGTCCCACTGCTCCGCTTGACCACAGTCGGTCGCGTCACACTACTCGTCAGCACCGTCCCACCCGATTGCCCATAGGTGTTGGCCCCCCAACACGAGACGGTTTTGGCCGTGGTCACGGCACAGGTGTGACTGTTGAAGGCACTGATGCTGGTCACACCGGATATTGGCACGAGTACAGCTTTGGTGTAGGTAGCGGTATCACCCTGACCGAGCTGGCCGAAGCTGTTGCCGCCCCAGCACATGACCTTGCCGGTCGCCAACAATGCACACGAATGCGTGGTCCCGAGAGCCAGTTGGGTCGCGCCGCTGACATCGAATACAAGTTGGGCATCCGTCGCATCTGTCGTCACCGAATTGCCCAATTGCCCGTGACTATTGAACCCCCAGCACATCACCGTCTGGTCGATGGTAATTGCACAGGCGTGGTGCCAGCCAATGGCCACGTGGCGAATCTTCGTCAGCACACTTGCGGCGACCGGGGTATTCGGTGTGGTCCCAGGTGTCATGTCTCCTAATTCACCGTAAAAGTTATCGCCCCAGCACGCAAACGCTCCGTCGCTCGTGCGCACGCAATGGTGATCCGAGGAGCCGGCGAGTTGGCGCACCGCAGCACTGCTCCCGATTGTCACCAGCGCAGGAGTCGTCTGATCGACAAAGCTCCCGACACCCGTTTGACCATATGCGCTATCGCCCCAGCACTTCACTTCTGCCGCGAGCGTCTGCAAACAGGTGTGCAGCATACCTGCACTGAGTCGGTTTGCCTGCTCTGCAAGCGCTGTCGGGCTAGCGGTCGGCGTCGCAGACTGCGTGCGGGTGCGGCTGGCGGTAGCCGTCGCGGTGGCGGTCGGTGTGAGACTGGCAGTCAGGGTGGGCGACGCGGTCAGCGTCGGTGCGAGGCTCGCCGACCCCGCCAAAACGCTGATCATGCGCCCTGCGGCCACGACCAATTGCCCTGCGGTCGCATCAATCGCTTGGACGACACCGCTCCCTGGGACTGCCGTCGCTACAGCGCGTAGGCGCACGAAGGAAGGCTCGATGTCGTACAGCTGCACAGTGGTTTTGTCGGCTGCCACGGCGCTTGTGTCATAGCGTGCAGCCACGAGTTGGCGTTGACTACCGTCGAGTGCGATCACGTCAGCTGCACCGGCGCGTGCAAACGCAGGTGCTGCCGCCAATACCCCGGTCGTCGGGTTGAGCGGGAGGCCCGTGATGCCCAGCCGATCGCTGTACAGGACAAGTGCACTCGGTGCTGCACCATCGATCCGACTCTGGACCACTGCGCTCATTACTGCACGCGCTACCGTGCTACTGCTGATGAGCGGCAACGCTGTCGGCTTGGGCTTCAGCGTACTGACAAACCCCGTTGTCGTCCCTGCGCGACTGCCCACCACGACAATCAGATCGCTCTGCGGCACCTCCACAATGCGGCTGATTGGACCAGGCAGGCTCGCTTGTACGCCTGGGAGTGCGACGATGTCGGTGGGACTGCGGACATCATAGGCCCGCACCTCGTAGCGTTCGGGGCTCGCCGCAGTCGTCCGTACCCGCATCCCCACGAAGAGCACATCATCGACTGCATGGGCAGCGGTAATGCTGCCATTACCGGCGACGAGATGCGACGCAGCCAACACCGGCGTCAGTGACGTCACATCGTAGCGCTGGATGTACATGGCAGCGTCGTACAACCGCCCCGCGACGATGTAGGACCCCGGACTATTGGGGAGCATCGCCAGTGCTTGGGCGGATTCGCCGGGCAGAATGCCCTGTGCCAGCACGCCGAGGTCGCGATCGACCACGTCGAGCGACGACGCTGCTGCCACAGATCCGCGCTCGAGCACCACGTAGCCCGCCGATGCGGGGAGCGCATTGACCCCGACGATGTCGGTGGTGGTCGTCGCGGTACGTGTCACCCCTGCTGATGCGACTGTGGGTGTAGCTGTCGCGGTTTGCACAGCGACCGTTGCGCTGCGTGTCTTGGATGGCACGGCAGTGCGTGTCGGCGAGCCCGCAGCACGTTCGGCGGTGGCAGTCTGTCGGTCATGTGTTGCAGCAAGAGCCGTTTGTGACACCTCAACCACCCGGGTGCTGCTCGCTGCAGCCTGAGCTGCCCGAGTGGCAGACTGCACCGCTGCCACTGTCTGGACAATCGCAATGGGTGTGGCTGTCGCCGTTCGCGTCACCGTCGCGGTACGCGTGCGCGTGGGAAGCCCCTGCGTGCGCTCGGCCGTGGCACTCACACGGTCATCGAGTACATACTGCGTGCGTGCGAGAGCGATGTCGGTCGCGACGCCATTGCCGACCCCAAATGTCCGTGTCGCTGCAGCAAGCATCGTTGCCGCTAATGCACCATGCGTCGGTCGCGGCGTGGCGGTCCGCGTCGCGGTGCGTGATTGCGCGACCCGCGTCGCCGTCAGGCCGACATCAGGTGTCGTCAACGAATTACGCCCAACCAGCCCGACGGTCATCGGCACGCCGTCGACGGTGAACGTCAATGTCCCGGCCGAGATATGGAATTGTCTCATAGCGGTCGGGCGGAACGACACAACAACACTGCAGCTGGAGATTTGGTCATCCAGATACTCCCGACAGGTCGTGCGGTCGATCGCAAATCCCGAGCCGACAATGCCAATCGAGAGCGTTTGGTGGGCGAGTGTACGCGTCTGAATACCGACACTCTGCACGACCGTATCGTTTTTGGTGACACGTCCAAAATCGATACTATAGCGCGACAGTTGCGTCGTGACGTTGGCGTTTTTCAGTGCGCTGACCGCAGCTGCAAGGTCGATGCGCGCGGCAATCAAGCCGTTCCTGTGGGTCACCGAGACCCCGGTCGTCTGCAAGGTCTGCATGATCTGACGCACGGTCGCGTTGGGCTGGATTCCCTTGAGGATGGCGAATGCGCCTGCCACCTGTGGCGTCGCCATGGACGTTCCCGAATAGACTGCATAGCCATTGGCCGTGGCAATGGATGAATAGATATTGCTGCCAGGAGCGAGCACGTCGAGCAAACGGTCGCCATTTGCGTCGATGCCATTCACCACGCGCGCCGGCGTGTTTGAATAGTTGGCAATCCGATCTTGACGGCTGAGGTCGAACGACGATCCAGGGATGACACTGTCGGCACGGCGCGTCATGGTTGCACCGACCGTCACTGCGGATTGAATACACGCCGGTGATGCTACCGCGTTCGTAAAACTCGCGTTCCCCGACGCAATGACCGACGCAATCTCGACCGACCGTAATTGGAAGATCCATGTTGCATACGTCGCATTTTGCGCATCACATGCGCGGAAAAATTGTCCACCGCCGAGGCTCATGTTTATCGCGGCGACGCGGCCCCAGCTCGCGGCGTTGCGGTTATTAAAGACCCACTGTAGCGCCGCTTGAATATCACTGTCCCATGCCAACACACACGGCGCACCTGCTTGGCCTGCGTTGCGACATCTCCGGTCGTTGTTGTTGAGTGAAAAGACTTGCACAGCGATGATATTTGCTTCTGGCGCGACGCCTGACATCTGCATTTGGTTGTCAGTGTCGCAGTCGATGCACATTCGCTGGCCGGCGATAATGCCAGCGACGTGCGTGCCATGGTCACACAATGTTGCACACGGGGCAGCAGCACCAGGGCCTGTTTCGTATGTGGTTCCACGTGGGCAGAGCGATGTATATTGCAGGTCGGGATTATTCGTCGAAAAGCACGCCTCAGCGATAACCCTGCCATGTAAAAACGGATGGTCTGCTTTGACCCCTGTATCGAACACAACGACGGTCGACCCCGCTCCGGCATACCCACCTTCGACCACCGCTCGCGAATGGATTACTTCGCCGCTCTCGTCCAACACCGCCGGGCGCGCCTGGTCTTCTTCGATGCGAGCAACCTCTGGTAACCCAGCAATCCGCTCGATGTCACGTCCCATTACGGTGACGGCAAGGATGGGAAAAACGTTGAACTCCCGATGAACCGTTGCAAACAGTGCACGGTTGCGATCTCTGAAGCTGTGTACCTGTCGTGTCACCGTCGCATGTCGGGCGGACAGCTGCGGTGCGCTCAATGCGCTATAGCCTGGGCTATAGTCATTACGCAATGTCACGATGATGCGCACCGATTCGTTCGAGGCATATCGGTTTGTCATCACTATCGGAGCACGTGTCGACGTTGCCTGCGCAGGAGTCGGCAGCAATGAGAAAACAATCATCAATACAAGCAGACATTGTCGCCGCATCACGAGCCTCTTCGTCATCAATCTTTCACGTATCGTCTGCATCCGTTTGACCGCTGAATACAGAAAACACAACACTGCAACTGACCACGGAACCGAGGATTTTCATTGTCATATTGACATTCCGCACGTCCTTTTTATGCACCTATTTTACATGGATTACGTAAAAATTCAACGACCTACCCATACGAACCAACAGACAGGGCGTGGTTTACAGACGGTACGGGCGGTTGTTTTTGCATAGCGAGAGGAAGGGGGTCGATGATTGGCTGAACGGGCGAGGCATGCCTCGCCCCTACGTTACCCGTCACCAAGGTCAATCATTTTGGCCGGGCTTTTCGCAAAAAGTCCAT
>QWQY01000087.1 GCA_003670675.1 Chloroflexota bacterium | reverse complement strand
TAACCACGCCGGTCAACACCATACCAGCTGTCATACCTGCGGCCAGCGCACCGGCGACATCGGTGTCGATGCGATCGCCGATGGTCAAGGTGCGTTGTGGGTCGGACTGCAGGATTTCGGTGGCGATATGAAACATCGTCGGGCCGGGTTTGCCGATGATAAACGGTTCGACATCGGTGGCTGCTTTGAGGAATGCCAGCAAAGAGCCAGCGCCGGGCACCAGACCTTCGGGCATGGGCAGCGACACGTCGGGATTGGTACCGATGAACGTTGCGCCGCCGCGGATGAGCAGGCACGCAGTGCGCAGTTTGGCGTAGGTGACCTCGGTGTCGAGGCCGACCACCACATAGGCTGGTGCCTCGTCGTCTTCGACGAAGTAGCCGTCGCCAAACAGTGCGGTGCGCAGGCCGTTCATGCCAATGACATAGACCTTGGTGCCCTGCGGCGAACGTGCCTTCATCCAGCGCTGGGCAGCGACGGGCGAATTAATGATGTGTTCGGCGGGGAACTCGATGTGCATGCCGGCGAGTTTGGCGGCGAACTGGTCGGGCGTCATCGTGGCGTTGTTGGTGATACAGGCGGTCTTGATGCCGTGTGTTTTGCAGAAGGCAATCAAACAATCGGCACCCTCGAGGCGTTCGTGGCCCCGGTAGAGCACGCCGTCCATATCGAGCAACAGGGTATTGTAGTGCGTCAGTGGCTTCATTGGTACTCCTACATGCGTTCGGGGACGTGGATCCCCAGCAGACCCAAGCCGTTTCGCAATGCTTGGGCGGTGGCGGCGGTGAGGGCCAAACGGGCGGTGCGCACAGCGTCGTCGTCGGCTTTGACGACCGGGCAATCGCGATAAAAGGCCGAGAACGTGCGGGCGGTGTCGTAGCACCACTCGGCGATGACGAACGTTGCATAGCGGTCAGCTGCCTCGCGCACGGCACCGGGGAGCTTGGCCAATTGGCGGACCAAATCGAGCTCGGAATGGTGCGTCAGCACCGCTGCGTCGCAGACAGGCACCTGCATGTCGGCGGTTTCACCGACGACACGGCGCACAATCGAGCGGCAACGGGCATACATGTACTGGATGTACGGGGCACTGTTGCCTTCGATGGCCAACATGCGGTCCCAATCGAGGGTAATATTGCGTTTCGAGTCTTGGTAGAGGTCGTTGTACATCACGGCACCGATGCCGACTTTTTCGGCGACATCGGCCTTGACCGCCTCGGGCAGATCGGGGCTCGAGGCATCGACCACCGCGCGGGCGCGGGTATGTGCATCGTCGAGCAACTCGGTCAGGTAGACCATGTTGCCGGCGCGGGTCGACAACGGCTTGCCGCTCTGATCAAATATGGTGCCAAACTTGACGTGTTCGAGCTCGACAGCGGCGGGAACATAGCCGACCTTGCGGGCAAGCGCAAAGAGCTGACGGAAGTGGAGTTCCTGCGGCGTGCCCACCACATAGATAATCTGGTCTGGTTTGAATTCGCTCATGCGGTATTTGATGCAGCCCATGTCGCGCGTGTGATAGAGCGAGCCGGTGTCGCTACGTTGGAGCAGAAAGGTAGGCATGCCTTCTTCGAGCTCCGCAACCACCACGGCGCCGGCTTCGTCGCGGTGAGCGAAACCACTGGCGAGGGATTCTTCGATGACACCTTCGTTGAGTGGCGCATAGAAGCTTTCGCCCAATGCATGATCGAATTTCACCCCGAGACGGTCGTAGTTGGTCTGGATGGCGGTAAGCGTCAGATTGACCATCCACTGCCAGAGTTCGACGGCAGTCGGGTCACCCTGCTCGAGTTTGAGCGACCACGACCGCGCTTCATCGTGGAGCGCTTCGTTGTCCTTGGCTTCTTTGGAGTAAGCCGCATAGAGTTTGTCCAACTGGGCCAGTGCTTCTTCGTCCTGGCCCTCGGGCTTGCCCCAGCGCACGATTGCGGCGATGTTCATACCGAACTGTTTGCCGTAGTCGCCCAAATGGTTGTCGCCGATAACGGTATAGCCGAGGAAGCGAAAAATGTTAGCGAGCGCTTGGCCGATAATCGTCGAGCGGATGTGGCCGACATGCATCAACTTGGCGATGTTGACCGACGAATAGTCGATCACAATGCGCTTGTCGGTACCGACGTCGTCACTGCCATAGCCATTGCCCATGGTGCGGACTTCGGCCAACACAGATGCGATGTAGCGGGATTGTTCAATCGAAAAATTGAGAAACGGCCCCGCTGCGACGACCGCCGCAAGGAGCGAATCGACGGGAATGCTGACTGCTGTGGCCAGCTGTTGGGCTAGCTGCGGCGGTGGCACTTGGCGGTCACGGGCTGCTTTAAAGACGGGCATGGCGACGTCTGCGGGGATGTTGGGCTTGGGGGCGACGAGTTCGATATGCTCGTGATTGGCCAGGCCGGTGGCCAGGATTGCCTCACGGGCCTGGCGATGCAGGCGGTCGAGGGTATATTCCACAGGTAAATCCTTTCGTATAAACGTCGTTAGTCGTTCCAAAACGGCTGGGCCCAACCACGGGCGACCAGCACTGCGCGGAGCTCGAGCATGGCGGTATAGGTAGGCAACACATACACCGTCGAGCCAGCGGGCTGGCTCGCAAGTGCTGCATCGAGCGCGGTTGCGATATCGTCGTTGGTATCAATGCGTTCGACAGGCACCCCTGCATATTTGAGACGCACGTGCATATCGGCAGCCCGGGTACCACTCACAGTGACATGGGACAGGTGGTCGGGCAGGAGTTCAAAGTCGGCATCCCATAGCCACGACACGTCGGTACCATCGGCGTCGCGGTCATTGATGATGATGAGCATACGGACCTGTGTGTGCCATGCCTCGACCAACATCCGCAGCGTTTCGCTCGCGCCGATGGGGTTTTTGATGAGCGCCAACACGAGCGTATGTGCCGGTGTCTGGATGACCTCATAGCGGCCGAAGGCTGCTTGAAACTGCGCAAAGACCGGCGCATAGTCAGGGGTACGCCCCAGCGCATCGGTGGTTGCCACAGCGGCGAGCGCGTTCATTGCGTTGTACAGTCCCGGCATCGGCAGCTGCAGGTCGACCACCCGTGTCGACATCTGGAGCGTCAACGCGTTCCCGCGCAGGGCGTCGGGCACGACGCTTTTCAATGCATACACGGGCTGTGGTCGTGCAAACCCACACACCGTACAGCGAAAGTGCCCGATATGCCCAAAAAACCGGACGGTGTAGACGAACGCGGCACCGCATTGGCAAAATCCTGCATCCGCGAGATGTTCGACCGAGCCACGGGCACTCGCAACATCGTCGTTGCCGTAGGGGATGACGGTGCAGTGGAGTGCCGCACCGAGCCGCGCTAACGAGGGATCATCGCCGTTGATAAGCACAATGGTATGGGCCGGGAGTGCCGACAGTGCAGTTTTCCAGTTGGCGGCAATGGTATCGACCTCGCCGTAGCGATCGAGCTGATCACGGAACAGGTTGTGCAGGACGACCACACGGGGCTGCGCCTCGCGGATAATCTGCGGCAATGCGGCTTCGTCGCATTCGAACAATGCAGCGTCGTACGGCAAATCACCGTTCCAACGCACGCCGTCGATGACCGTGGTGGTCACGCCGGTTACCAGATTCGCGCCGGAACGATTATGCAGCAAACGCCATCCCGATGCCTGGAGCAGTGATGCAATCATGCGGGTCGTGGTCGTTTTGCCGTTGGTGCCGGCAACCACAATCACGCCATGGGGCAGTCGATTAGTCAACTGTGTCAGGATCTGCGGTGCGATACGCCGTGCGATGCGACCGGGCACCGTGGTGCCGCCACCACGCCCGAGGCGTCGGCTGAGTGACCCTGCCACTCGGCCCATCCATATTGCCAGGAGTTCACGCATGCACGGGCTTCTCATCAGCTACTGGTGCTTGCGCACACGAACTGTCAGTATTATACCCGTGCGCGCCGGACCTGCCATGCACCGGTCCATTCGGGCACGATCGCACGACCGTCGGGCTGCACCGTGCTATCCATGGCCACTCCGAAAAAGAACGCGGTCAGCCGCGCCGCTTCAGCAGCCGATTCGAACTGATAATCGGTAGCCAGCGCAGTGCGCGCAAACCCGTATTCGTCCTCGAAGATGGCATAGCACGCCCGCAGATTGTCGGTCGGTGGGGCAGGGTGTACAACCCCGGATCCGAGCGTCTCGAAGATAATCGCAATGCCGCCCGGTGCCAACACGCGCAACATCTCGTCGACGGCGGCACGGACATTGGTTCGCCAGATGTCGGGGAGCCACTCGGTGGCATGCCCGAAGCTCCAGCCTGCCGTCACCACGTCGAACGATCCATCGCCATAAGGGAGCGCGGTGTTGTCGGCGACGTCGATGCGCACGTGGGCAGGCAGGCGCTCGCGGGCCACTGCGAGCATCGCTGTGGCACGGTCACAGATCGTCAACGATTGACACGCATCTGCCATCAGGGCGGCGACGCGACCGGTCCCGCTCCCCATATCGAGGACGCGGGCTCGGCTGAGGTCTGCATTGACACGGATGTAGCGGCCGAGGTTGCCCTGATAATCCTCGCACCGCACCAATTGGTCGTAGGCGCGGGCGTGATCGACATCGGCGTAGATGTCACGGAACTCAGTCATCGTCGTCCTCATCGTCGTCGTCGTCGCCATACACCCATGCATCGTCGTCTTCGTCGTACTCGGCGTCGTCCTCGTCGTCTTCGTCGGGTTCGGGGAGCACGAGGTTGGTCGTGTCGATGGTGATGCCCAACTCGGCCAGGATCTGCACCACAAAGACTGCATGGGCCATGGGGAAGGTCCACACGCGCACGCTCCCGTCTGCCAGCGCACATTTGCGGAGCAGACGCTCATAGGCATCGGGCAATGCCGGCAGCGCGAGGGTGACGACGTCTTGATCAACGCTGGTGCGGAGCACGGGGGCTTCGTACTGTGCTTGAGCAAACCCATGCAACAGGGCCGATTGCTCGCTGAGTGGATGGGTCCACTGGAGCTGCCGCCCGCCCATACGACAGACGTGCCATTCGGTCATCCCACGGCTGCGGCGGATACGGATAATCCAGCCCAGGCGCATGATGACACCAGGCGCACCCTCGTAGGTGTAGGGTTCACACGGGGTGATGGTGTACGTCGTCGGATCGAAGTAACTATACCGGTCGGTGGTGTTGTGCTGTGGGTGAAAAACCTCGTCGCCGATGGGGAACGCCATCGGCAGGTGCGGCAGCTTTTCGATCATCTGCTCAATGGCAAAAACCGACAACCCGCGCTCGGCGATACGTGCCAACATGCCATTGCGGCGCCACGACGTGAGGGTGAACCGATTGCCCACGAGGTCGCCCTCGCCACGCAAAAACGGAGTCACGCGTACGTCGTTGATGATGAAGTGGTTGGGCGTTATCTCTTCGATGGCGTACTTGGACGCTTTATTCGCCTTCATTGATGCGTTCGCCGATGAGATCACAACGTTCGGCATCGAGCTCGCCCTTGCCGCAGGCGACGAGCAGGTCGTGCCGTTGCTGGGCCATCTCGATGAGGTGGGCACGCTCGTGCTGGACCATCCAGTTGCCTTGATGGAGCAAGTTGACATGGCCGTACGAGACATGATCGGCACCACGATGCCAGGCGGCGCTGGTCAACCCGCGCAGAATCATCAAGCATTCGTGGCGCGAATCGTGGAACGCCTGCAGAATTGCCCGAATGTCGCGGCTACGGTAGTGCGCTGCAGCCTGCAATTTGGGTGGATGTGCCGACGAAAGCTGCGGATTATTGGTATCGAGGATGAGCGTGGCGCGCTCGCAGAAGACAAAGTTCATGTCGTTGAGGTGGCCAAGGACTTCTTTGAGTGAAGGTTCTTTGTCTGGGCCGAGGCACGACAGAATTGCATCGTCGACATCGCTGAGCATCGCGCGCAAGGTGGCTTCGGTATGTTCGAGGGCATGCATGATGGCATGCGGTCCGAGCGTCCCCATGGCTTCGATCGCCAAAAAGCGTTTGTGCGCCTCGGGTACTGCACCACAACCGGGGCACGCACCGACGAGTTCGCCTTCGCGGGTTTCGCCACAGGTCACGCAAACGTACAAATCACCCAGTTCGGTCGCGTTCATGTCGCGCCGTTCGGCGATTGCATGCGCAGCGCGGCCCAACAAATCGCGTGAGCGATCGGATGTACCGGTAATGCGCTCCATTTCGACCTGGATCGGGATAATCCCATTGAGCGCGCAGTCGACATTGTGTGCAGTGGTACCGACGCCACGCGTCGCTGCAAAGGCTCGTTCGGCGCGGGCGCCGCGGGCGGCGCAGAGCGCATCGAAGAGGCGCGCTATATTGAAGCGCCGTTCCTTTCGGGCCTGATTGGCCCATGTACGGTAGGCGACCTGTCCCATGCTTGCACTCGTAAAGAGTTGATGTAACTCTTGTTCGGACGTATTCATTGTATTCCTCTGACGAAACGAATTCGTCATTCAATTCGTGCGAAACCATCGCATCGTTGCGCCATCATACTATAATCACAATATGGTGTTCTGTGAATAGCCAATGTGAAGCAAATTAGGATATTTGTGCAAACTGCACTCGTACACGATTACCTCAACCAATACGGCGGCGCCGAGCGCGTCCTCGAAGCACTCCACGACATCTACCCCCATGCACCGGTGTATACGTCGATTTTGGATCCGGTGGCGATGCCCCTGCATATGCAGTCGTGGGATATACGCACCAGCTGGATGCAGCACCTGCCTGCCTGGCGGCGCTACTTCCGCCATTACTTTATGCTCTACCCACGGGCCTTCGAGTCGTTTGACATGCGCCCCTACAACCTCATCATCAGCAGTAGCAGTGCCTACGGCAAAGGCATCATTCCGCCACCGGGTGCCACACATATCTGTTATTGCCATACGCCGATGCGTTTTGCGTGGCAAACGGATGCCTACGTCGCCCGTGAGCGCATCGGCGGCATACGTCGGCGTGTCATGCAACCGATGCTGGCAGCACTGCGTGCGTGGGATGTGGCCAGCTCGGTGCGGGTGACCCACTTCATTGCGAATTCGAAGGTTGTCGCCGAGCGCATCAACACACATTACGGCCGCAGTGCGACGATTATCCCCCCGCCGGTCGACCTCGCGCCGTTCCAGCCCCGTCTCGCCGGTGAATATTATCTGACCGGCGGCCGGTTGGTGCCCTACAAGCGCATCGATTTGGCCATCCAGGCGTGCACCGCACTCAATCTGCCGCTGGTGGTATTTGGGGATGGGCGTGACAAAACCGAACTGATGGCAATGGCCGGTCCGACGGTCCGCTTTGTGGGGCGCGTCAGCGAGCAGGAACGTCTCGATTTGTATGCGGGCTGCAGAGCGTTTTTGTTCCCAGGCGAAGAAGACTTCGGCATCACCCCGCTCGAGGCCATGGCAGCCGGTCGGCCCGTCATCGCATATCGCGGCGGCGGCGCCCTCGATACGGTCATCGAT
>QWQY01000086.1 GCA_003670675.1 Chloroflexota bacterium | reverse complement strand
GTTCATCTGGTGGGAGCGCCGCATCGATTACCCGATGCTCAACCTGCAGTTCTTCAGCAACCACAACTTCAGCTTGGGGTTGGTTGCAGCCAGCTTGCAAGCCTTGACGTTGCAGTTCAACTTCGTGTTGTTGCCCTTGTTCATGCAAAAAGTGTTGAACTTCGACACCGGCAAAACCGGCCTGTTGATGGTGGTATCGCCGATTGCGATTTCGATTTTCTCGATGGTCAGCGGTCGCTTATCGGACCGATTTGGGCCGCGCTGGGTCGCCACAGCGGGCATCTTCTTCCTCGGCTTGGGGCTGTACCGCGTCAGTGGATTGACGGCCGAGTCGGATGTGTGGGACATCGTCTTCCGCGTCTTTTTCATCGGCACGGGGTTCGGGTTGTTCAACTCGGCCAACACCAGTAGCGTGATGGGCAATGTGCCGCGCGAACACGGCGGTATCGCCAACGGAGTGTTGTCGGTGGTCCGCAGCACGGGCCAGATTGCCGGGGTGACGCTCGGGGCGTTCATCTGGTCGACGCAGATTTTTGCACAGACCGGTCAGGCGTACGTTGACTTTGGTGAAGCGCCACAAACGGCGTTGGTCGGTGGGTTCCAGACGACGATGTTCATCGCAGCCTGTTTGTGCTGGCTCGCGCTCATCCCCACGCTGATACGGCGCGACACCACGCCGTCCTAAGCGCATCCTGACGCGCCAGACGACTATGGTATGATGAGGGAGGAGCGCACGCTCCTCCCGTTTTCTATGCCAGACACGCCGTCTGTGGAGATACTCGGTTATGACGACACCACGCCGCGATTTGCTCGCCTACACCCTGCCCGAGCTGGTCGATCTGCTTGCCATCTATAAGCAACCCGCCTTCCGCGCCAAGCAGATCTATCGCCAGCTGTATGTCAATCTGGTCGACGACATCCAGCAGATGACCGATTTGCCGTTGGCCTTGCGGAGCGAACTCGCGCAGCACCACACCATTGGCTCGCTGACGTATGTACGCACCGTCAGTGCTGATAATCAGATGACCCACAAAGCGCTTTTTCAATTGCCCACCGGCGAACAAATCGAGAGCGTCCTGATGCTCTACCCCGACCGTGCCACGGTCTGTGTATCGACCCAAGCGGGCTGTGCGATGGGGTGTACCTTTTGTGCGACCGGCAGATTGGGGTTGTTGCGCAACCTCGAGAGCCATCACATCGTTGAACAAGTAGTGTGGGCACGGCGTACGTTGCGGTCGCTCCAACCGAGCACCGCACACACCGCACCGACACAGGCCGACGCCAGTGGCGACGACTGGTGGGGCAATGACGGCGGGCATCCCGATGCACTGCCGCAACACCTGGGGAACGTGGTGTTCATGGGCATGGGTGAGCCCTTTGCCAACTATGATCGCTGGTGGAAGGCCGTCGAATGCCTGCACGATCCCAACGGCATCAACATCGGCGCCCGCGGGCTGACGGTGTCGACCGTCGGATTGGTCCCCGGCATCAAAAAGCTGGCCGACGCGCCGTACCCGATCAATTTGGCTATCTCGCTCCATGCACCCAACGACGCCCTGCGCTCGAGCATGATGCCGGTCAATGATCGCTGGAACGTCGATGAACTGCTCGCTACGACGCGGGCATACATCACCAAGACCAACCGTCGCGTGTCTTTTGAGTACGTGCTGTTGCAGGGGCAAAACGACACCCCGGAACTCGCCGCAGAGCTGGCCGACAAACTCCAGGGCATGCTCTGCCACGTGAACCTCATCCCGTGGAATCCCGTCCCGGGGATGCCCCTCGGTCGCTCGGAGCGACAGCGGGTGGTGGCCTTCCAACGGGTCCTCCAAGACGCGCATGTGGCCTGTACGGTCCGCGTCGAACGCGGGATGTCGATCGCGGCAGCCTGCGGACAACTCGCCGGGTCGGTGATCACTGGCCCTTAAGGAATAGCTATGTATCTGCCTCTGTTGCTTTTGGTACGACGCATCATCGGCGCAATCTGTGTCGTCATCGGCATCATCGGCTTGCTGATGCCCGTCTTGCCCGGCTGGCCGTTCCTCATCCCGGGGATCGCCCTGCTCGGGCCGCGTGACCCCATTTTGCGCACGTTGCACTTCTGGATTATCCGCGTGCTCAAGTTCACCAAATCGCGCAAGACGCCATGGATTGCCCAGACCGGTGACAAACTCTATGTGCTCTACAAACAGACACGCACCACGGTGACCCCGCTGATCCTCAAGATGGAAGCGACACTGGAGCGCTGGACGGGCTACACCACACCCCCCAAAGGCTCATAAGCGGTCCGCCAGACAGACGTGCTATTATGCAAGAAGAACGTTCTGTCGTGGAGTCGCTATGAGCACCAAACCCCAAAATGTCAAAGGCATGCGTGATCTCTTGCCGCCGGCGATGATGTTGCGCCAGCATATCATCAAGACCCTCAGCACCGTCTTCGAACGCTATGGCTTCGAACCGCTGCAGACACCGGTGCTCGAACACGCCGAGACGCTCGAAGGCAAATTGGGCGACGAAGAACGCCTCATCTACCGCTTCGAAGACCACGGCGGCCGCAAGCTGGCCATGCGGTACGACCAGACCGTGCCGTTGGCCCGCGTGGTCGCCCAATATCAATCACAACTCCAGATGCCCTGGCGACGCTACGCCATCGGCGCATCGTACCGCGGCGAACGCACCCAGCGCGGCCGCTATCGCGAGTTCTACCAGGCCGACATCGACATCATCGGCTCGGCCTCGCCGGTCGCCGATGCCGAGATTATTGCCGTCCTCACCGACGCGTTGACTGCCCTGGGCTTCGACAACTTCGTCACCCTGCTGAGCCACCGCCAGATTTTGGGCGGCATCGCCCGTGTGTCGGGCCTCGACGAAGCAGCCGCCGGGTCGGTCTATCGGGCCATCGACAAACTCGACAAAATCGGCGTCGACGGTGTGCGCACCGAGCTGACCAACAGTGGCGTCTCGGCAGCGGCCTGCGACCAGATTCTGCACCTCGTGTCATTGACCGGCGAGTCTAACGACGTCCTCGACGCCCTCGCCAGCGCATTGGCCGGCGACGAGCGGGCCCAGGCCGCCATCGTCAATCTGCGGGGCATCATCGCCGCCGCCGAGGCCATGGGCGTGCCCAGCAACCGCTACACGGTGGCACCACGGCTGGCCCGCGGCTTGTCGTACTACACCGGGATGGTCTGCGAGGCCGTGGTCGAGTCACCCCCGATGGGGTCATTGCTCGGCGGCGGGCGCTACGACGACCTAATCGGTCTGTTCGCCGACAAATCACTGCCCACCGTGGGTATCGCCTTCGGGCTCGACCGCCTGCACGACGTCATGGAAGAGCTGGGCATGGGGCCACGCGGTGCCATGGCCGAGGTTTTTGTGACCATGTTCAGCAGTGACTTGAGTGCAGCCAACCTGGCCCATGCCCACACATTGCGGGCGGCCGGGTTCAAGGTCGAGGTGGCCCTCGACGCCAACGAGCGCCTCGGCAAGCAACTCCAGACGGCCGACCGGCGTGGTATCCCCTATGCACTCGTACAAGGACCCGACGAGCTCGCCGCCGGTGAAGTCGTGGTGCGGGACCTCAAAGACGGCACCCAGCATCGCTACGCGGTGTCTGCACTGGTCGCCGGCCTGCAGAGTCTGCTGAGTGCACGCCACCACACCACCCAGGAGTAATCGCGATGAGCATGCCCCTGCGCGACCAGAGCGTCCACGCGTTCCTCGATCAACTCGCCTCGGCCAGCCCTACCCCGGGTGGCGGCAGTGTTGCGGCATTGACCGGCGCATTGGCCGCAGGGCTGATCAGCATGGTCTGTCACCTCACCGTGGGGCGACCGCGCTATGCCGCCTTCGAGGCCGAGGCCCAAGCAATCCTGGCCCAAACCGAAGCAATCCGGGCGCGACTCACCGACCTCATCCAGATTGATGTGGCGGCCTATAGCACCGTGGCTGCCGCCTACAAACTCCCCAAAGAGGACCCGACCCGCACCGCAGCCATCGCGGCCGCCATGGTGGTGGCCACCGACGTGCCCCTGCAGATTGCCGAACAAGCAGCAGCACTCCTGCCGCTGGCCCTCCCCGTGGCCCAAAACGGCAACCGTACAGCAGTCGGCGATGTGGTAGCCGGCGCACAGTTGGCCGTGGCCTGTGTGCATGCAGCATTGATCAATGTCGATGCGAACGTCGGGTTGCTGGCAGATCATCCCGGTCGTGATGCATTTGTAGCACGCCAAGCGGCTGCCCGCGCCGGGATCGAAGCCCAGCGCGATGCAATCGTTGCGATTGCGATGGGCCGTCTATAGCCCCACGGCAACAAAACCATAGCCCCACGGCATGCCGTGGGGCTATGGTCACGAATAAAACTTCTCGCGCAGTGTGTTGATTTCGTTTTTGAGGCGTGTGTCGGTAATCAATTCTTCGGTGATTTTTTCGCAGCCATGCATAATCGTGGTGTGGTCACGCCCACCAAGCAACACGCCGATGTCGACCAGGCTGGCATCGGTTTCTTCACGCAACAAATACATCGCAATCTGACGCGGCATCACAATGTTGCGGCTCCGACCGCGGCCCTGCAGGGTCTTGAGGTCGATGCCGTAGAACTCGCACACCGTCCGCACGATGACATCTGCGGTGACCCGCTTTTTGGAGCGCGTATCGAGCAGATCACTGAGCGCCGTTTGAGCACCCTCGACCGTGATGGCCGTCCCGTTCATCTTTGCAAAGGCTACCACGCGGTTGAGGCTCCCCTCGAGCTCGCGGATGTTGCTTTGGATGCGTTGCGCCAAAAACTCGATGACCGGAGCAGGCACATCGACTGTCATCTGCTCGGCCTTGGTGCGCAAAATGGCAATCCTGGTCTCGTAATCGGGCAATTGCACGTCGACAATCAGTCCCCATTCGAAGCGTGAGCGCAAACGCTCTTCGAGGGTCAATATTGCTTTGGGAGGACGATCCGACGTCATCACCACCTGCTTGCCGGCGGTGTGCAGCGTATTGAAGGTATGGAAGAACTCTTCTTGGGTGGCGTCTTTGCCGGCAATGAACTGGATGTCGTCGATCAGCAAAATATCAATGTTGCGATAGCGATTGCGGAACTCTTCGGTTTGTTGGCGGCGAATGGCGTTGATCAAGTCGTTGGTGAACTTTTCGCTCGACACATACAGAACATTGATGTCGGGATTCTGCGACAATGCCGCATTGCCGATGGCGTGCAACAAGTGGGTTTTGCCCAGACCGACACCGCCATACAAAAACAACGGGTTGTACGCTTGCGCAGGATGGTCGGCCACAGCCATACAGGCCGCACTCGCCAGCCGATTGCTCGAACCGATGATAAAGCGGTCAAACGTAAAGCGCTGATTGAGCATGCCACGGGCGGCCGTGCTCAAGAAGTCGATTTGCTGCGGGCTGTCGTCGTTGGTCAGCTGCTTGCCCAGCATTTTGGGCTTGCTGGTGGGCTGATCGCTGCCCCGCACCGGCTTGGACGGTTCGGCACTCGCACTGACAGTCTGTGGCTTGAGCAGATCGTCTTGGCTATCATCGACCGGCAGGTCCTCGTCGCGTATAATGGGCAACTTATTGGTCGTGCTGCTCTTGGTAGCACTCCCATCGGTATGTGTATAGGCACCGACGACGACGCGCACACGCACCGAATATGCCAGAACGTCTTTGAGGATGGTGGTAATCATGCCACTGTAGCGCGACTCGACGGCCTCGCGGAGCATCGGCGTGCTGACACTGACCACGGCGATGTTGCCGTCGAGGTGCACCAGCTCGGTGCGACGCAGCCATGTATTGTATTCGCTCCGCGGCAGCTGAAGCTCCAGCGCGCCGAGCACACTATTCCATGTTTTGGGCAAATTCACGGGCTGCTCCACCGAATGTCGCATTGAGGGGGTCAAAAAAAGCCGCCAAAGGCCGGCTTCGGGGTTGCTGTATGTCATCGTATTCTAGCGACTTTCCCCCCAACATGCAACCACAAACGCTGCACGCATCAGCAGATGAATACCGCACCGAATCAGACATGGCCCACGATGCATGTGGAGAATTGAACACATTTGCATTTCGATTCGTCCCTCCTCTATACTCATAGCATCGTATTTTTGTGAAGGAATCATCCATGAACCGCCGAACGTTCGTCAGCGCCCTGATTGGTGGCGCTACCCTCCTCGCCCTGAGCGCATGTGGCGCGACCGCACCCGCTCCCGACAACGGCAGCCAAGCATTGCCCCCAATCATGATTACGATAGCGGGCGAGGGCATCAGCGGCGACGTACCCGCATCGGTCAAAGTCAATGAAACCGTCGTCTTCACCGGCGAATCCAAAGGCTGGACCGTCGAAACCTCCACCCCCGACCTCGTGACGGTGTCACAAGGCGGCACGCAAGACACCTACGAGACGAACCCGGGCTTCCAAGCAATCAAGGCCGGCGCCGCCGTCATTACCCTTTCGAGCCCAATGGGCACCGTCATCACACTCGACATCACCATTGAGTAAGTACCGTTGACGCCAGACACCCCGAGCACATGCTCGGGGTGTTTTTTCGCGTGATTGAGCGTATGATGGGAAAAAGGGTTCGTGCAGGCCAACAATCATTTGTAGACGACAGCTGCGGCGACCCACCAAAACCATGCGACGATAGAGGTGCGCAAAGGAGGAACACATGACGGGAGCGCAGATTCGGATCCATGGCCTGCCCATGGACATCGGCCAAAACCGGCGCGGCGTCGACATGGGTCCGAGTGCCATCCGCTACGCGGGACTGGCCGAGCGCCTCCGTGCCCTCGGCTATGCGGTCGACGACGCCGGCAACATCGACACCACGGCAGGCACACAGACTGCTGATGCGCACCTTGCCAACGCCCATCATGCCGCAGGTGTCGCAGCCATCGCTGCTGCCGCGTATGCCGCGATGCAGGCAACCATCGCAGCCGATGCGGTAGCTATTTTCCTCGGCGGTGATCACAGCTGTGCCTTGGGCACGGTCGCGGGCTCTCTGACGCGGCCTGGCCGCACCGGCGTGCTGTGGGTCGACGCCCATGCGGATTTCAACACCCCCAGCACCTCGCCGTCGGGCAATGTCCACGGCATGGTGGTGGCCAGTCTGATGGGGATGTGCCCAGCGCCGTTGCGCATGAGTGCAACGCCACTTGCTGCAGGCGACATCATCATGTTGGCGATCCGCGACCTCGACCGCGACGAACGTTCGGCATTGCGTGCCAGTGGGATTACCGTCTATACGATGCGCGATATCGACGAACAGGGCATCCCAGCATTGCACAAGGCCATCCAGGCACAGTTCGCGAGTTGCACCAGCTTGCATGTCAGCTTCGACATGGATTCGCTCGACCCGACCATTGCCCCTGGCGTGGGCACGCCGGTCAGCGGTGGGCTCAGCATCCGTGAGGCTCATTTGATTATGGAGCTGCTCTGTGACGACGGCCGTGTACGCGCCCTCGACCTCGTCGAAGTCAATCCCATCCTCGACCAATACAATCGCACCGCCGAATTGGCGGTCGATCTGACCGCGAGTTTGTTCGGCCAACGTAT
>QWQY01000085.1 GCA_003670675.1 Chloroflexota bacterium | reverse complement strand
CCGGCCACGTTGGTCTGGTATTTTGGATCATAGGCGACCGTGTGCTGTCGTCGTTGATGCGCACCGAGACGCCGAGTTCTTCGTTTGCAAGCCCGCGGTAGATACCGCGGGTCGGTGTCACATCCGCATAATCTCGGCCAATGGCAACGGTGATGTGGCGCTCGCCAGTGAGCATGTTGTTGGTTGGGTCAAATCCAACCCAGCCGACGGTCGGCAACCATACTTCGACCCAGGCATGCGTCGCATCGCTCTGCGAGCGATCATTGTCAATCCGCCGATGATACAAATACCCACTAATGTATCGTGCGGGTATGCCAAGTCGCCGACAGAGTGCAATCATGAGGTGCGAAATATCTTGGCACACACCTTTTCGCTGTGCCAGTACCTCTTCGATTGTCGAATCGACGGTAGTACTCTGCGGCGTGTAGTGGATGGTTTGATACAAGACTGTATTCAGATTCTGTACAGTGGTGAGTGGGTCTGCGTATCGCTGTACGCTGTGTTCGCTCATAAATGCTTCAAGACTCGGGCTTGGTTGTGTATGTGTACTGGGCAGCATCATATCGAGCATAGAGGTAGCGCGCATTGCTTCATACACGTCCCAACTTGCTTGGGGTAATGCGTTGGGCAGTGGCGCTGGTGATTGGACATCAACAGTCGATTGCGCGCTCACGTGGAGCTCTGTCAGGCGGCCAGGTATCTGGAAGTGATTGATGATGTTTTGGGCCGCATCGACATAGGTGTGTACCACTGTTTTTGGAGTGACCGTCAGTACAAATTCCTCACAGCGTTGCCGTTCGTTGCTGCCTGGATGGAGTCGTACTTCCATCACACTTTCGTGTACGGGTTGGTCATAGCGAAACACCGTGTCGTGGATGATTCGATGCCGCATTATGCCCTCTCATTCAAAAGTGAGTGCTCGATTGCATACGCGATATGTGTTTGCTGGATTGCGGTGTCGATGTTGACGCAGCCGAGCCGAACGGTTTGAATGAAGCTTCCCAATTGCATTAACTGCTCGTCCATAGATCCGTACTCTAGACTGGCTTTTAACTGCCCCGACACACGTTGTGGCTGTTGGATGCTCTGCACCCGGTCGCGTTGTGCGTTCCGACTAATAGCAGCATGGATGGTATCTGCACAAAAGCGTATTGACCGTGGGAACTCGGCATCGAACAACAAAAACGCACACAGGTGTTGCGGCGTGACTTCAGGGGTATGCACTTTGCAGTACGCTTCAAAGGCGCTACACATTTTGAGCAGACCTATCCATTCTGCATGCTGCGGGCGGTCACGCCGCCAGCCTGCCTGCAATGTGTTCATATGTGCCTGCAGAACGGTTGCCGTGTTCGATACACGTTCGACTGCACGCCCAATTTGGATGTAATCCCACCCTTCGCCATGACGCATCGTTGCATCTGTAATCCCTTGGAACAGGTGCGACCCAGACTTGATAAATCCATAGAACTGACTCGGCGCGGCACGCCATTGCTGTTGTTGGCAGGTCGTCCGTGCTTCGAGATATAAGCGATTGATGTGCTCCCACATTTCTGACGATATATGCTCACGCACTTGCCGGGCGTTTTCTCGAGCAGCAGTCAAAGTTGCCATAATCGAATCGGCATAGTGTGCATCTGCCGTGACTTGTGCGATCACAGGGAGTGGATCGTGACTGCCTCTGCCGGCGTCATCATAGTGGAGTGCTTCCCAGAGCCGTTGCCAGCGTTGTTGGGCCAAACTCGCATCGACATCAATGAGTTGGTGCAACGTGACATCGAGCAACCGTGCAGTGTGCTCGGCGCGTTCTAGGTAGCGGCTCATCCAGTAGAGCGAATCAGCGACGCGACTCAACATCGCCATAGGATTACTCCTCGTACAAGACCCAGGTATCTTTGCTCCCGCCACCCTGTGATGAGTTCACGACCAGTGATCCCCGCTTGAGTGCTACTCTAGTTAACCCGCCAGGGACAATGGTTACGTTTTCCCCGTAGAGGATATAGGGCCGGAGGTCAACGTGGCGCGCCTCGAGATGACCATCAATAATGCATGGTGCACGTGATAACTGCAGTGTCGGCTGTGCGATGTATCCGCGCGGGTCAGCAGTGATCCGTGCGGCAAATTCTGCTCGTTCTGCTGCCGTACTATGCGGTCCTATGAGCATCCCGTATCCACCTGACTCACCGACTGCTTTGACGACGAGTGACGCCAGGTTATCAAGTACATGGGCACGTTGTTTCGCATCGTGCAGCAAGTACGTTTCGACGTTGTTCAAAATGGGATCTTGGCCACTATAATACCGAATCATAGCGGGCACATAGGCGTAGAGCGCTTTGTCATCGGCTATTCCGGTGCCGATTGCATTGGCAATCGCGACGTTCCCTGCGCGGTATGCATGCATCAATCCCGGTACTCCGAGGATTGTGTCCGGACGGAAAATCAACGGATCAATGAAATCGTCGTCGATGCGGCGATAGATGACATCGACGCGCTGCAACCCTTTCGTCGTACGCATCCAGACGATATTGTTGTGGGTCATCAAATCGCGACCTTCGACCAGATGAATACCCATCTGTCGCGCCAAATAGGTGTGTTCGAAATACGCAGAATTGTAGGACCCAGGCGTCAACAACACGATCGTTGGTTCGTTCGTATGTGGCGCGAGTGCACGCAACGTCGCCAATAATGCTTGGCCATAATGTTCGATGGGGCGCACGTTGTATTGTTCAAACAATTGCGGAAAAACTCGTTTGCTCATCTGCCGATTGACCAGCATGTACGACACACCACTCGGCACACGGAGATTATCTTCCAGCACGGCAAACGAGCCGTCTGGCAGACGCACCAAGTCCGATCCGGTCACATTAATGTATACATCCCGCGGCACCCGCACACCGCGCATCTCACGCCGATACTGTCGACAGCTATACACCAAATCGCGCGGCACAATCCCATCGTTGAGGATGTGCTCGTCGTGATAGATGTCATGCAAAAACATGTTGAGTGCCGTGATGCGTTGGGTCAGCCCACGTTCGACGGTGCGCCATTCGGCATCGGTGATAATCCGCGGGACCAAATCAAATGGAAAGATTTTTTCTGTGCCGTCTTCATGCCCATAGACGGTGAATGTCACACCTTGTGCCAAAAACGTATCGTCTGCCACCCGTTGTCGGTTGGCGAGTTCATGGGGGTTGACCTGACTCATGCGCCGCAGCAACTCTTGGTACTGCACACGGGCCTGGCCATCAGGCTGACGCATTTCGTCCCATGCGTGATCTAGCACATAGTGTTGGAACATTTCTGTGTGTTGCATACAATCATTCTAGCCGGTGTCGAGGCTGATTTCTAGAGCATGTGTGCATAATGCAAAGTGTATGTGTTTGGATATTTTGCCACAAGTATGATGCCGCGGACGCAGTCAAGCACGAATTACCAATGCGCGATTGTATCCCGATGCTGGTTGACGAGTTGCACGTGCTTCACTATGATGACGTTGTACTGATATTAGAAAGTTCGTGAGAAAACATGTCGATTATACACACACCAGCAACCGAATCGCGTATCGTGACCGAACGCATGAACGGAGCACAGAGCTCTGTCGAAGTCATCGAATACACGCAGCTCGCAGGCAGCGACAATCTCGAAGTTGCGGCCAAATTGTTTTACGCAAGCCAGGTGGGGATGCGCCTCAAACAAATCAAGATCCAACTGCAAAACGGCGCTGCACAGCTCGAGTCGGGTGTTATGCAGTTCATGAAAGGCAACATCGACGCAGATACAACGCTTGGTGGATTGGGTGGCTTCGCCAAAAAAATGCTGACCAATGCACTCACGCAAGAGACGACCTTCCGGCCGCGCTATCGCGGTGTCGGTGACATTTATTGCGAACCGACGTTCGGACATTTCATGCTCTTGGCGTTGTCCAACGAAGAAGCAATCATTGACAAAGGATTGTTTTATGCCAGTGAAGGCTCGATCGAAGTCGGTGTAGCCATGCAAAAGAACATCTCGTCGGCCATGCTTGGTGGTGAAGGATTGTTTCAGACGAAGATTTCCGGTACCGGTTGGGCAGTAATGGCCATCCCCGTACCGGCGTCAGAGGTTATCCGCTATACCCTCAACAACGAAAAACTCAGTGTCGATGGGACCATTGCGTTGCTCCGCAAAGGCAATATCGAATATCGCGTCGAAAAGTCAAACAAATCATTGCTCGGATCGGCCATCAGCGGCGAAGGTTTACTCCAGACATTCACGGGGACGGGCGAGGTTTGGCTTGCACCAACGCAATCGTTTTATACCCGTATGCATTCCGAAAGTCTGCAGAATCTTATCCGTACACCTGGAAGTTCACATAATCGATAATCTCTCCAATCGAGCTGCAGCGTACCCGGATGAGAACGAATCACGAAAGGACAACGCAATGCCGCGTACACCCAAAGACGCCGCTCCATTTGCCTCTATCGAATCATGGCTCGAGGGCTACGGGAGTGATGATGTGACCGCCAAAGAGCACTTTGGTGCCATCCCGCCGGAACTCACCAAAAAGATTTCGCGCAAACTGACGTATTCAGGGGCCGAAGCGCTGACGACTTGGCAGAATGTCTCGGTACAACTGAAACTCTACCAAGAGTCATTCGCATCCGCATCGATGCGCACGGATCCGCGCCAATACTTCGCCAACATCGGCTTCTTTACCACCCTTGCATCGTTGTTCGAAGACCGCTTGAACTCGCTCTTTTCACATCGGAGCCAACTTACGTTCGGTACGGCATACAACGAAGAGACCGAAGTTCATGCATCCCTCCCGGTCAAAGTTGGATTTTTGCGTGAGTATGGCGACATCTCTGCCGAAGATCGTAGCGCCATCCTCGAGTACAGCAAATGGCGGAACGCAATTGCACACCAAGCGCACTACCACAACGACATTCTGTGTGCAGAGTTATTCAGTGCCGTGCATGCGCTCTTCCTTGCGATGCAACGGATGCGCAACCGACAAAAAACCATCCTCAAGAACGAATCCAAGTTGTTTCCTAGTCGAGAGGCGCAACGAACAGCGGTCGTTGCGTTTTGTGACAGCCTGAATGGTCCAACCACACGGGCATTTCTCCATAGCCATTTGGGTAGTGGCGTCGGTGCGAAAGCACCGTTTCGCCATGGCGAGCCGTTGTATGTGGTCCGCACCGCAAAATCGCCCCGAGTGATGCTCTGCGAAGGTCGGCACGTCGCACACATCAATACCTTCTACGCACTCAATGGGAGCCAATGGCAGGTGCCGGTATTCGAGCAGCAAAACACGGTGGTGTACACCGGCGTTCATGCGGTGACGCTCCACGTCGTCGGTCGCGATGTAGAGCTGGTCTGTTAGGATTTTGTTGCAAAACACCCCCACGCACAAGGCGTGGGGGTGTTTTCTGTGGAAACCGTGTACCTGAATACCGGACAAAAACATGCATATTGTGCTTAGGGAGCGCCTGTATAGGTCGACATCTGTGGATTGGTAATGATGGTCGTATTGTTTGCCATGACGAACTTTGTTGCGGTAATCACGAATCGTGACGGAACAAATCCATATTCACCGAAGAATCCAACGATCTTTGGTGTGCTTCGGACGTCATACGCAAGTACCATCCCATAGTCGATTGCGGGATCTTTGCCGCTAACATAAAGGTACGAGCCACCCGGCGATAATGAGAGATACTCGATGTTCATCAGAGGCATGTTGATGGCATTGAGTGGAGTGCTTGGTATCGTTTGGATGAGCAAATCTGACTCACGCATAGTCAGTCGCGTGACTCCGGTTGATGTCGCTGCATACAGTTGATGGCTGCGTGTCACCCCTTTGAAGGTACTATGTAACGCGATGTCGGTGTAATGCACGGTGCTGGTATAGCGCGATTGGACAACGAATGCATTGCCATTGAACCGAGCAGGGATGATGTAGGATCCCGGTGCATGTTCTGCGTTGTTCCCAACTGCAACAATGCGTAATTCACTATTTGCGATGCTGATGAGTTTTGTTGGCGCACTGGGGAGGGACAGTTGTCGCGTGACAACGCGCGGCACCATTGGGTCGGCGACATTGATGACTTCAACTGTCCCAAATGCGGCATGGATGTTGGTGGGATTTGGCTTTGCTGAGCCGATGTATAAAAAGCGTCCGATAGCTAAGACCGCTGTAGGATCGGTGGCACCAATTTTGGTGAAGAATCCTGTCTCTACAGGTGTTCCGCTCGAGACATCGAACGTATACACCCCCAACGTGTTCCACGTCATCCTACCAATGACATAGATCGTGTTTGGCGCTGCGACATTGCGGGTTACCGACACCAAGTAATGAACAGGTAGCGTTGTTGTATTGAGCACAGCCATGGTGGTTGCAGACAATCCATACAGACTGGGAGTTCCACCCGTGCTACTGCGTTCCGAATTGATGGTATAAACAGTCGCGTTGTCGAGTGAAATCGTATGGCCAGCATTGTTCACCGGTGTACGTACACTACCTACTTGGAACGGCACACGGGTGGCGGTCAGTGACGCAGTACGCGTAATCGATGGGGTCCGTGAGTTTGTGCGCGTGAGTGTAGGCGATGGAGTAATGGTCGGGGTTGCTGTGGACGTCCTGCTGGCTGTTCTGGTAAGAGTGGCGGTGCGCGTTTTGGTTTTGGTCGTAGAGCGTGTTCGTGTCCCCGTCCCTAAAACAGCTTCGTTGGTAGCATTGAACGAATCAGTGAGTGCAGTCTGGGTAGCGCGCACACTCGTTACGGTCAATCCTGTATTGACCGCGTTGACGCTCGCTGTTGCGTGTGCTTTGGCGAGCGCAGTTCCCGTGAGCGCTGCCCGAACTGTTCCGGTGGTTATTGCCCGAGCAGTTTCGGTCGCATGTTGAAAAACGACCCCGGTCGCTGTTTTCTTTGCAGCGGCCGTGTTCGTGCGATTTACCGCAACCTGAACGGTACTGGTAATTGGTTCTGGAGTGTTTGTCGCACGAGTATTCGTCGCGGTACGCGTTCGTCTCGGCGAACCATTAATCACTTCACGTGTCGCCGTGGCATTTTGGTCATTTGTGTCGACGATTGCAGTTGCGCGGGCATCCGCAGTAGTAGCGAGTTCTACACGCCTTGTTTCGGTACTGATGCTCAATGCGGTAGCCACCACGGGCACAAAAGTCGGGGTATTTGATGGGGTCAGGGTTTTCGATGGGGTCAAGGTCCGACTCGCGGTCATGCTTGGGCCATAGGTAGCGGTTGCGGTACGCGATGGCGTTAACGAATGGGTCGGACTGAAGCTCGGATTCGGAGTGATGGTGCGCGTATGGGTCCGAGTCGCGGTACGCGTCTGCGTTGCGGTATAGAGCGTTGATGGGGTCAATGTTCGTGTGCGCGTGCGTGACGCTGTGCGGGTAGATGATTCGGTCGGTTCTTCGGTATCCGTTGGTTCTTCAGTATCCGTTGGTTCTTCAGTGTCTGTTGGTTCTTCAGTGTCTGTTGGCTCTTCAGTGTCTGTTGGCTCTTCAGTTTCGGTAGGTGTGTCGGTTTCGGTAGGTGTGTCGGTTTCGGTAGGTGTGTCGGTTTCGGTGGGAGTTTCGGTTTCGG
>QWQY01000084.1 GCA_003670675.1 Chloroflexota bacterium | reverse complement strand
TGCCAGCTGTGCCGATTCGTATTCGTCGGGGAACGGCAACGTGTTGGCGCTGTGTGTGATCTGCCCCTTCGATTGGGGGGCGACGGCACTGATGGCGGCGATCATCTCGTCCATGCCCACCAAGCTACCGCGCAAATTGTAGATTTCGGCCCCGGCGAACGGCACACGGGCGCATTTGATGAACGTCTTGGCGACGTCGTCGGCGTAGTGATAGTCTGCCCGCCCGCCGAACGGAATGGCGTACGGCGCGCCGACGGCCGCCGCAAACATGGCTTTGGTGGGTGCCGAGGTCATGCCTTGGTCGCGGCCGGTGCCGTAGACGATGTACGGCCGCAAGCCGATGCTGGGGAACTTCTGTTCGTGCCAATAGACCCGCGCCGTGCCCTCATTTGCTTGCTTGTACACGCCATACAGTGAGGTCGGATGCCCCACCAAGCCGTGGGCAATAGCCGCCCCAGTCGGGCTGTCGACGTTGTCGTAGACGGCCACGGATGATGCATAAACGATTTTGTTGATGCGGTCCTTGCGTTTGTTGGCCGCTTCGAACATGTTGACCGTGCCGACGACATTGACCTGCGCACCCAAGGTCGGGTTGGCACGGCAAAAGGGCACCTGCAACGCGGCCAGGTGGATGATATGGGTGATGCCATGGTCGTCGAGCGTTTTTTCGACGGTGGCCAAATCAGTCACATCGCCGTTGACGAAGGTTATTTTGGCCAAATCGGCATCACTCATCAGCTGCTTCAGCCGCTTGGGCTCGCCGCCGATGTCCAAAATGACGGGGGGTAGGCCTTCGTCGACCAGGTTTTTGGCGACCCACGAGCCGATACAGCCCAGTGCTCCCGTCAACAGAAAACGTTCGGTCATGGCACCCTCCTCTGGATATATACAGACGACGTCGTCTCTGGTTATTTATTGTCTGCGATCAACACTGCGGCAGCGCGATGGCCGATCTCGACGGCGAAGTTGGTGCCGCGGTCCCATGGGTAGACGTGGCTCATGCTGGCCCAGTACAACCCATCGACCGGCGTTTTGATGGGTGGGATACTGCCGCTGTGATTAACCGGCGCAACCGGTTGCGCATAGCGCTCGCGGTGGACCCAGGCGTCGCGGATCCAGCTCCGTTCAAAAGCCGGATTGACGCGTTGCAAAGCGGGCAAAAACGCTTCGATAATCTCGTCGCGGGTCATGGTCATATACGGATGGTCGACGGGCACATAGTCACCGCAGTAGAGGATGTGGTCGCCGTCGTAGTGCTTCGGATCGATGAAGTGGGTGTGCTCGACCATCGCCAGCATGGGGAACTCGGGTTTGGGCGTGTTGATCCAATAATCGGCCTCGGTCAGCGGCTGCCGCAAGGCCAACGTCATCACCATCGCTCCCAGCGAATGGAGCTTTTCGAGCCCCGCCAAATACGTCGCCGGCAACGGCATCACCAGTCGTTTGAGGACCTCGGGGCCGGTGGTGACCAGCACGCGATCGGCATTGATAATCTCGCCGTTGGTCGATGTCGCAAACCAGGCGTTGCCGTCGTAGGTCAACCCAGTCAGCGGCCGGTTGAGGTGAATGGTCGCCCCTTTGGCGGTCAAATAGCTGACCATGTCGTCGGCAAAGGCCTGGAAGCCGCCACGGTAGTACCCCAGCTTGAAGCTCCGCGCTTTGAAGCGTGACCATAGCCAGGCCATGTTGACGGTCTCGGCAAAGGTGCCGAACTTGCCGCGCAACAGTGGTTCGATCATGCCGGTGTAGGCCTTGGCGCCCATGACGCGGCGGCTCCAACTGGCGGCAGTTTCACGCTCCAGCGGGCGCCAGTCGCGCACGATGTATTTGAGGTAGGCAATGGCAAAGCCGAAACGCACGCGATCGAGCAACGGCATCAGCGGCAGCTGCAGGACCTTGATTGGGCTGTCGAGCTGCCAGGTGCGGTCGCGCCACCACTGGACGGTCCGTGGCGCCTCGAAGAACAATTTTTCGCCTTGCCCAATATCGGCGACCAAGCGCCGCAGGTCATGGTCGGTCTCGAACAAATGGTGATAAAACCGCTCCAGCGGCCATTCCCAGCGCTCGCTCCCCTTGAAGCCCGATGCCAAGCCGCCCGCACTCGCCGCTGCCTCGCAGATGGTCACTTTGTGCCCAGCAGCGATCAGATCTTTGGCGGCGGTCAGACCTGCATAGCCAGCGCCGACAATGAGTATATGCATAGCGTTATTCCTCTTTCTGACGGGCTTCGACGGCTTTGCCGAAATCGTCCCAACTCAGATGGTCGCGCAACATGTAGTACGCACCGAGCAGGGTAATAGGCAACCACAACGCCACATGCAACACCAACGTGTAGCCGGTGGCCATCGCCTGCGCGACCCCGTAGCGCTGCAAAATCAAGATCCCCGGCACGTCAAACGTCCCCGCATAGCCCGGCGTCGATGGCAGGGTGGTGGCCAGATTGACCACGGCGGTCATCAACATGAGCACCGTGAAGTCGACGTGGAACGGGAAGCCCTGCATCACCACCCAGTACTTGCCCGTCTCGGTCAGCCAAATCAACGCCGACGAGGCGAAAATAACCAGCATCTCGCGTGGGCTTTTGAGCGACTGCAAACCACTCACAAAACGCAGCACGAATTCGCTACCGGTTGCCTTGAAGCGTTCCGGCAAAAAGCGCTGGGCGATCCACTCCCACACGCGCACGAACTGCGCCGGATTGGCCGCCAGGTACAAAAAGAACGCCAGCGCCAGTCCAAAGACCAGACTGAACACCGTCACGATTTGGGTATAAATCGGTGGCAACGGTGCAAACGGCAACGTCACAAAGACAAAGACGAGCATAATCAGGCCGTCAAAGAGGCGCTCGAGCACCACTGTGGCCAAAGACGCACTCATCGAAATGCCCTCGCGCTTGCGCAACACATACGAGCGCAACACCTCGCCGGCGCGGGCCGGGTAGACGTTGTTGCCCATATAGCCGATGACCACAACCGGCCACAGTCGGGCCAGCGGAATGTCTGAAATGGGCCTGAGCATCGACTTCCAGCGCCAAGTACGGATAAACACCGCAATCGTGTATACCCCGACGGCGGGGATAATCCACCAGTAGTTGACCGAACGCACCACGTCAAAGAAATCGTCGAAATGCAGCCCTTGGAAGGCGATATAGACACAGACAATGCTGATGGCGATGCCGATGAGCAGACGGAATTTTTTCATAACCCTCTCTGCCTACGCACAGATGACTCACGCCATCGTACCCGCCAACGCGGACTGTGTCAACGCACCGAATGCCGTTTACGACAGCACATAGTGCCAAATCACATAGCCGATGCCAATGAGTAATGAAAGCGTCAGAATCCGCTCGCTCCGCGCCGCCCGTTGCTCCATCCGCTGCAACTGGCGCTCCATGCGGCGCATGTCGACCCGCAACGTCCCTTGCTCGAGCATCCCCAACACCCGGTCGACCCGAGCCGGGAGCCCGAGTAGCTGGCGGCCGATGCGCACCGCGCTGTCCACCAACGAGCGTTGATTCTGGCTGATCCAGCGCCGTGCAATCGGTTGCATCGCGGTAATAAAGTTGGTCCGGTCGTCGAGAATGGTAATTACACCGGTCAGCAAACTCAGTGCCCGACCCAAATAGACCACGTCTTGGGGCAACTGGAACGGCAGGGTGAGAAAAACCCCGCGCAAATCATATGACAGGGCGACGAAATCAATCGTCTTGTACTCGGCGATACTGCGATCAAAAACCTCGTCGAGCACGCGTGCTATCACCCGCCGGATTTCGTCGCGGTCGGCGTCGCCCATAATCATCCCCATGGCGTCGAGCGCCTCGACGGTGCCCAGCGCATCATTGCCGGCGACCGCCAAAATGCCGCGCCGGAGCTGCTTTTGCAATACTGGCGGGACCGTCGCCACCGCCCCCAAATCGAGCAGATGCAAGGTCCAGTTCCCCTCGCCAGTGGGCACAATCAGCATGTTGCCTGGGTGGGGATCGGCATGGAAGATGCCGTATTCGAAGCACTGGGTGAAAAAAACGTCGAGCAACATCTGCGCCACGGCCGTACGGTCAATGCCGGCAGCAGTCAACGCCGCTATATTGTCTGGCGCGATGCCGTCGATCCAATCCATCACCAACACACTGTCGGTCGACAGGTCTGCATGTACCACCGGCAACGCGATCCGTGCATCGCGCGCCAACACCGTTGCCAAGCGCTGGTTATTGCGCACCTCGATGCGATAATCGAGCTCTTCGCGGAGCACCGCTGCGAACTCGTCGTAGACGCGCTGGATATCGACGCGCTGGCGGATGAGCGGGTAGTTCTTGATGAGACGCACCACCATCTGCACCGCAGCGAGGTCTGTCTCGATAATGGCACGGATGTTGGGACGCAGCACCTTCACCGCAACTGGACGGCCGTCGTCGACCCGTGTGCCGCGATAGACCTGCCCCAACGAGGCAGCTGCCACCGGCGTCGTGGCAGCAAAGGTCACCACCGTGCTCGGGTTATCGCCCCAGGCCGCGGTCAGCAGTGGTTCGACCTGGCTGTAGGGCACCGCGGGTACGTCATCGCGCAGTCCAGCCAACTCTTGGGTCACTTCGGGCGGCAGGATGTCGACCCGCACCGACAGGAACTGCCCCATCTTGATGGGTACCCCGCCCAGATCGATGGCGAGCGCGCGGAAGCGCGCTGCCAACCGCTGCCAACGCCGCGCCGTGCTCGCCCGGAACCATCTGCCCAGCAGGATGTCAAACACAAAAATATGGATAACGATGTGCAACTGTGTCAACAAGATTCGCCAATAGCGTCGCCGCATACATCGTCCTTTTGGGGCATTCGTCACAATCGTATGGTAGCACGATGGTCCGTACTGGGGATGAGGAAATGCCTTGAATGTCGCTGCTGCTGTGCTATTATTGGCGCATCGAATATGAGGGTGCACACATGCTACGCTTCCAAAGGTTACTCCTCTGTCTCCTCGGTATTGTCCCCTTTGCATCGCTCAATTACGCTGTTGTGGTGCAGTGGCGCCCGGTCCTGACGGTGCTCAGACCAGCAGGTCATTCGACAATCTGGGAGTTCATTTGCATCGGAATAAGTCTGCTCCTCATGGCAGCGGCGGGGTTTGCACTCATGCGATCAGCCCGCATACGGCAAGCACATGGGGAATTGCTCATCGGTGGGTGCATGCTACTGGTTGCTGTATTTATTGCAGGAGCGTTTGTCCAAGAAGCCTTTTCGTGCATCGGTCAAGTACCAACCAATTGCGATTAGCGGAGATTGGATGCACGCGCAGCGTCGAGAGAAAGGTACACCATGAATGTCGCAATGTGGGGCAAAGCGCTCCGGACTATCCCGCGCTTGTCCAAAGAAGAATGGCTGTCACTCGATGTAATCGCACGCTGGTTGGTTGCCTCGCGGGCAGCGGTGCTCGTCATGACGGCGACGTCGGCCATGATTGCCGGGGTATGGGCCTGGCACGACGGGATGTTCAACGGGCTGCTGTGGGTTTGTCTATTTGTTGGGCTGACCATGGCCCACGCCGCCAACAACCTCATTAACGACCTGATGGACTACCGCTCGGGCGTGGACCACAACAACTACTTCCGCGCCCAATATGGACCGCAGCCGTTGGTGCACGGCCTGCTCGACCAAAAAGGACTACTGCTCTACATCGCCATTACCGGCCTGATTGCCTTGGTCCCAGGCACGTACCTGGTCTACCTCCGCGGCGAGTGGGCGTTGTATCTCTTATTGGCCGGCGCGGCCTTTGTCATCTTCTACACCTGGCCCCTCAAGTATATCGGCATGGGCGAGGTGGCGGTGTTTGTGATTTGGGGGCCATTGATGGTCGGCGGTGGTTACTATGTCATCACCGGGCAATGGTCGTGGGACGCGGTGCTCATCAGTATCCCGCAGACGCTGGCGGCCACGACGGTGCTCTTTGGCAAACACATCGACAAAAGTGGAGCAGATCGCGCCAGCAAAATCTACACGTTGCCCGTCATCCTCGGACCACGGCTTGCCAAAGCAGTCGCGGTGGGGTTGATCGTGGGGCAGTATCTGGTCGTCGGCTGGTTGATTGCCCGTGGTACGGTCACGCCGGTGCTGGGGGTCGTGATTCTGGCGGCAACAGCGGGGTGGGCAGCCATCAGAGTGTTTGGAACCGAACGCCCCGAGGCCCCGCCGGCAGATTACCCACCTGATGTCTGGCCGCTCTGGTATGCGCCGTACGCATTTGTGCATACGCGCTTGTTTGGGCTGTTGTTTTTTGTAGGGGTAATCGTCGATGCGCTGTGGGCACAGTTCCGTTAGGGGACTGTGGACAGCGCATCGCAGGGGGCCCGACGCCGTGCGGCGTCGGGTTTTCTATTTGACCAAGTGGTTGTATGCAGCGGTCAGTTGGGTATCTTTGCTCGCGCGTAACTCGTCGCCACTGAGGGCAGCAGCCAGTTTGGGGCTGAGGGTGTCAGACAAATTGCCCAACACAATAATCTCGTCGGGTTTGATACCCACGCCGCGGACCACATCGCCGCTCGGTGTCAACCACTGTGTGGTACCCAAGCGGATCTGGGCGCCGGCGTCGAGGTCAAAGGGGCGCAACACCGTGGCGGTACCGAAGGTCGGCTCACCGATGAGGTAGGCCCGTTTGGCGTATTGCAATGCAGCCGAGAGGATTTCGGCGGCGCTTGCGCTATTGCTATTGATGAGCACCACCATGGGCAAATCGGGCACCAATGGGGTGTCGTCGGTGTTGTACGGGGTACGCGTCTTGTCACGGGTCTCTTCGATCAGGACGGTGCTGTCGGTCGGCAAAAACTGCCCTGCGACGCTCATCAGCTGGTCGACATAGCCGCCCGGATTATTGCGCAGGTCGAGGATAATCGCCGTTGCGCCGCCTGCTTGGGCTGCCCGCACCGCGGTGCGCATGTCGTCGTTGGCCTGTGCCGAAAACTGGTTGAGGTGGATGTGTGCCACGTTGCCGGGCAGCATGCTCCAGGTCACACTGGGGATGTCGATGCTCTGCCGGACAATCGAGATAGTCTCGGTTTCGCCGCTTTCGTGCAGGATCTCGAGCACCACCGTCGTGCCACTGGGGCCACGCACTTTGGCCTGCAATTCGCTAATGGTGGCACTCTTCATATCGACGCCGTCGACGGTCAATATGCGGTCGCCGGGCAACACGCCGGCTTTCTCGGCGGGTGCTCCCTCGATGGGAGCGGCGATAATCACGTAGCCTTCGCGCTCACTGAGGTAGGCGCCGATGCCTTCGAAGGTGCCGTCCAGCGCTTCGCGCTCTTGGGCGGCGTCTTTGGGTGACATATAGCGGCTATGACCTTTGTCTCCCAGGCTGTCGACGAGTCCGGTAATTGCACCGTCGACGAGGGCATCGGTGTTGGCTGCCTCGGGATCGACGTAGTTTTCTTTGATCAGGTCCCAGGCGGCATACAGGCGGTTGAGCTTTTGACAGTCTTCGGCTGCCAACGGGCAGGGGGTCGATAACCGCGTCGCGGCATAATACCCAATGGCCAGCATTGCCACGCTCAATACCGCCAGCAGCGGCATCACAAACCAGAGCGGGATGCGGAAAGTGAACAACGAACGCATGGAGCGGTACTCCCTCTCAGATTATCAACAATGCAACGATTGTACCAAGGGTGGATGAGCAGTGTATAAGTGCCT
>QWQY01000083.1 GCA_003670675.1 Chloroflexota bacterium | reverse complement strand
CTCGCGAGAAAAACTACTCACTACCACCTACTCATTACCACCTACTCACATCCTTCGCGCCTCTGCGTGATCGTTCTTCTGTTGTCCTCACCAGAATCACAGGTACGTTTGCATTTGCAGTTCAATCTTCGTATACTAAAAAGAATTCTTCTAGTTTTCGGGAGGGGGGTGAAAGGGGAAACCCTACGCGCATGAAAATCGATCGCCGTGACGGGGAAAGCATCGAACAGTTGCTTCGTCGTTTCAACAAGATTGTCGTGGCCGAGCGCATCACCAAGACCTACCGGGAGAAGATGCAATTCGTTTCCAAGAGTGAGCAACGCAAAGAAAAGCGTCGCCGCGCTGAACGCAATCGCCGCAAGAAGATGGCCCAGACCGGTCATTAGTCCTTGTGCAGATATTCCACCAGCCGTTCCGGTAGCAACCGGGGCGGCTTTGGATTGTTGTGTGGTCCACGCAGCCCACCCTCCGTGCAATCCGCCCTTCCTACCGCCTCCCGCTGCGTGCGGTAGACATACAACAAGAGGGAGTCGCCATGTTTGACCGGCTCAATAGCGTCGTCCAACGCTACGAAGATTTGACCGAACAGATGGCCGATCAGGCCGTACTGACCGATTTGCCGCGCCTCCAACAGGTCGCCCGCGAACAACGTGACCTCGAGGCAGTAGTGACGACCTTCCGTCGCTACAACGACGTCGTTGCCCAGATTGCCGATGCCCAAGAGATGTTCAACACCTCGGCCGACGAGCCAGAGATGCGCTCCATGGCCCAAGAAGAACTCACTGCCCTCAACGGCGAACGCGAGAGCCTCGAGTCGTCGCTCAAGCTGCTCTTGCTGCCCAAAGACCCCAACGACGAACGCTCGGTCATTATGGAACTGCGTCAGGGCGAAGGCGGCGACGAATCAGCCCTTTTTGCGGCGGACCTCTACCGCATGTACCTGCGCTACGCAGAGCGCGTGGGTTGGAAGGTCGAGCTCCTCAATGCCTCCGAGAACGGCATCGGCGGCTACAAAGAAATCTCGGTCGAAATCCAGGGCGACGGCGCCTATAGCCGGCTCAAATACGAAGGCGGCGTCCACCGCGTCCAACGTGTGCCTGCGACCGAAGCACGTGGCCGTATCCACACCTCAACCGCCACCGTTGCCGTGCTCCCCAAACTCGACGACGACGTCATCGAAATCAAGCAAGAAGATCTGCGTATCGACGTCTTTCGCTCAGGCGGTCACGGCGGCCAAGGCGTCAACACGACCGACTCGGCCGTGCGTATCGTCTACCGCGGCGGCACTCCCGACGAGATGGTGGTCACCTGTCAGGACGGCCGCTCGCAGCTCAAAAACAAAGAAAAAGCCATGGGCGTGTTGCGTGCACGGTTGTTTGCCATCAAAGAAGAAAAGCGCGCCAAGGCCGTCGGCGAGTCACGACTGGCCCAGGTGGGGACTGGTGAACGTGCCGAAAAAGTGCGCACGTATAACTTCCCCCAGGACCGCTTGACCGACCACCGCATCGGCCAGAACTTCTCGAACATCCCCGGCATGCTCGACGGCGACATCGACAAACTCATCGACGCGCTGACCGTCTATGACAACGCCGAACGTCTGCGTGCAGTAGGTGTCGACGCCTAGCACTGTGACCCGAATTGGCACACCCCCTTCGTCGCAACGCAGGTTGCGGGCGGAGGGGGTGTTTGTATGGGTGCGGCAGCATGGGGTGGTTTTGTCTATAATGCGTGCAGATTCACCCATGGGAACACGCCTGTGACGCACCCCTCCCGCCAGGTACTCCGGCAGCGCCTGCGCCAACTCATCCTGATGCGCGAGACTGGCCCCAAGCGGCCGGCCTGGCATCTGCGTCGCATGCAGCTGATATGGGGCTTGCATGATGCGTTGGCGGCACTCGATGGTGGCTTGACCCCTGAATTCCCGCAGACCTTGCTGGCCTACGGCGCCGCGACGCACGACGAGTGCGAGCGCCAGGTGGCCGAATTGTGCGCGCTCCCCGTCGCCGACATCGACGAGATCAACGCTCGCGCCGAATGGATTGCCCGCTGGGGGCGCCAACGCAATTGGGAACTGACGCGCTGGAAGGATCCGCATACGGCCGATTCTATTGCCTTCACCATCCTCGGCAAAGGCGGCCCGCGCATCGTGCTGGTCGGCAATCATCACACCGGTGATGACGCAGCCGCTGCCGGGATTGTGACCGCGTTGACTGCGATGGCCGCTCTCGAGGAGTGTGGCGGATTGGGCGACGTCGGCTGTATCACGCTCCTGTCTGCAGGGGATGCGGCGGGGCGTACGCGGGCACTGCATGAGTTGTGCGGCAGGCATACGCACGTGCTGGTGCTGGGCGCCCACCGCGATGGCGCGTTCGCTGCATCAGATGCAGACGCCGCGACGGTTGTTCTGCGTGCGTGCGCCACCGCGGTGGGGATGCATTCACTCGCCATCGCCCGCGCTGCAGACATTGAACCAATAGCCGGCGGGTTGCCTGCCCTGCGTGGCTTTGGCCCCAGCCCCAAACGTGGTCTTGCCCCAACTATTGCATTGCTCGCACTCGTGTGTGCCCGGCTCGGCACACCGTCTTAGATGGAGAACGCACACATGGATGCTCAGACACTCGTCCGCTACCTCACCCCACGCCTTCCTGCGTACCTGCAAGAATTGACCGAATTGTGCGGCATCGAATGCCCGTCAGAGTCCAAAGTAGGCGTTGATGTGGCTGGTGCGTGGGTACTCGATTGGGCTGCGTCTCGGAACTGGGAGGTGCGTCAGTGGCCCGATGCAAGCGCCGGGACCACCATCGCGCTGACCCTGCATGGTACCGGTACGGCACGCATCATCCTGGCGGCGCATCTCGATACGGTGTACCCGGTGGGCATCGCCGCCGAACGCCCCGTGCGTATCGACGGCAACATTCTGTACGGCCCGGGCAGCGCCGACAACAAGAGCGGGCTGTTGTCGGGGTTGTATGCCATGGCTGCGCTGCAGGACCTGGGTGCACTCGACACGTTCGCAGCGATAACGCTGATCTGCGGCGGCGACGAAGAGACCGACATGCGCGTCTCGCGGCAGTGCTTTGCCGATTTGGCACCGCACCATGATCTCGCGTTGGTGCTCGAGGCCGGGCGTGAAAACGGTGACATCGTCTCGGCTCGCAAAGGCGGCGGCAACTTCTGGTTCACCGTCACCGGCAAGGCTGCCCACGCCGGCGTCGAGCCGCACAAAGGCGCCAACGCCATTGTCGAATTGGCCCATCACAGCATCGCCCTGCATGCCCTCAACGGCATGCGGCCCGGTGCGACCCTCAACGTTGGGGTCGTCACCGGTGGCACCGTGTCGAACAGCGTGCCCGATCAGGCACAGGCCAAAATCGACGTGCGCATCACCGACCCTGCTGACCGGCAGGCAGTGACCGACGCCGTCTTGGCCATCGGTACGCGCACGACCGTGGCTGGCACGTCGACCGTCGTCAGCGGCGGCTTCACGATACCTGCAATGGCCTGTACACCACAGATTGCACGGTTGGCGACTGTGGCCAAAGAATGTGCCGTGCAGTTGGGCTTCAGCATCAACGACGCCCACACGGGAGGGATGTCGTACGCCAACTTCTTCGCCGAGCTGGGATTACCCGTGCTCGACGGCTTAGGGCCGATCGGCGGGAACGACCACAGCCCGGGCGAGTACATCCTTGTCGATAGCATCGTGCCGCGTACTGCGCTCTTGGCGATGCTGATGACGCGGGTCTGAGCGCACAGTGTTGACTGATAACTGATAACTAATACCTGAAAACTGATACCTATATGTCAAATTCGCGTGTGCGCAGATAACTGACACCGCCGATGATGATCATGGTTATCCCGGCGACCATCATCCAATTGTTGACACCCAACCACTCTGCAGTCGGACCTGCCACAATCATCCCGATCGGAGCGGCCATGCTCATCAGGCTGGTGAGAAAAGCAATCACTTTGCCGAGGTGCTCTGCGGGCACACTGCGCTGGATATATGCCGTAAATGGAATGTTAAAGCCCATGCCGCTCATGCCCATCACCACCACACAGCCACAGAACACCCAAAACGCGTCAGCGGGCAGTGCCCCGGCGAACAACGCACTGATGCCCAACGTTGCATTGGCAAGGGCAATCATCAAGAACTGCCGTTTGAGCCCGCCGGTCAGCCCGATGACCATCGCCCCGACCAGCATCCCGGTCGAAAACGCCGTCTGCACGAGTCCACTCTGCCAGGCCGTGCCGTTGAAATAATTTTTGACGAGCAACGGAAGCAATGAACCAATCGGCATAAACGTAATGGTAGCAATCAGCATCGGGATGGCCAAGCGCGCCAACGGAACGTTTTGACGAAAGGAGTCATACCCTATCCGCCAATCGGCCCATACCGAAGCAGCTCGCGCCGCGCTGGCTGCAGACCCTCCAAAGCGCGCGCCGGCCATGGTTGCGACGGCGATGAGCGCACCGATGACATCGACCAGCAGCACCGCCTCGATGCGGAGTTGACTCATCAATACCGCGCCGAGCATCGGCCCTACCATGGTGCCGGCAGAGCTGACGAGTTGCATCAATCCGCCGACCCGGGTGAGTTCTGACGAGGGCACGATGAGGGGTATGGCGGCTTGCATGGCCGGTTTGTGGAACGTGTCGCCCAATGCCCGCACAAATAATGCCACATAGACGATCGTCAACGACGCGTACCCGCCGACAAAGCAGAGCGCCAGAACCAGACTTGCAACTGCAGTCAAGCCATCGGCCAACATGATGATACGTTTGCGCGGGTAGCGGTCGATCCAGACGCCGGCAATCATCCCGATCAACGCCTGTGGCAACAGCCCGACAATGCTGGCGATTGTCAATGCCAACGCTGACCCGGTCTCGACTGTGATCCACCAGATAATCGCGAACTGCACCGCACTCGAGCTGATAATCGACAGCGCTTGACCGATGTATATGCGCAAAAACGTGGCGCGCCAGGCAGTGTTTAGGCTCATTTATTGCGCCCCTCTCCGAGCTGCGCGACGACCTCGGCACAGCGGGCAGCGCCACGTTCTGCGGCAATCTGTTCGCCCAAGCGGGCGGCGGCTGCACGCATCTGTAGATTGGTCGTCTGTTCGATCGCCGCAGCCAGTTTGGCGACCGTCAAGCGTTTGCGTGGAATCGGGGCCGGCCCGACGCCCAGGTCGTGGACGCGATGCCCCCAGGCGAATTGGTCATTGGCAAAGGGCACGACGATGTTTGGTACTCCTGCCCGCAAGCCCGCCGCCGTCGTCCCTGCGCCACCGTGATGAATCACTGCGGCCATGCGTGGGAAGAGCCATGTATGCGGGACAGCGTCCACCCATAGGATCGACTCCGGCAGAGCGAGGTCCTGCCCGATACCGTGGATAATCGCCCGCCGTCCACTCTGGACAATTGCTGCTATCACCTGCTCGGCCAGGCCCGGGTACTGATTGATGCCGGTCATACTACCGAAGCCGACGTAGATAGGTGCTTCGGGGTGGTCAAGGAACGCCGCCAACATCGGGCTTGGGGTGTATGCTTCAGGCTCGCGTACTTCCCAATAGCCGTGCTGGTGGATATGCGCGTTCCAGTCGGTCGGTCGCGCAAACACATGATTGCTACACGAGACAAGGGCGGGCTGACGCGCGTTGTCGTGTCGTTCGAACGGCATACCAAAGTCCGCCGGCAACTGCCCGTAGCGTTGCTTCCAAAACCCCTTGATCGAATCCTTGCTTGCCATCCACAACATCGCTTGGATGAGGCTGTAGCTCAACGGGATGGTCAATCGATTGGCCGATACCTGCCCGTACAACACCACCGACGGATGTGCACTGGTGCGATGCATAGGGAACGGACTGGCCAGCACTGCGGGGATCCCAAATAGCTGCGCGGCATAATAGCCAATCGTACAGCCCGGGTGGTACAGGATGATATCGCTGCCCTCGCACGCCGCAAAGAAGTCGCTGACCATATAGATGCCGTATTCCTTCATCTTGTTGAAGGCCAGCAACATCTTGAGCGGGTTGTCCGCATTGCCCGCCTCGCGGAGCAACTTGGGGTCGACGTTTATGGTCGAGATGTCGGCTTTGATCCCAACGAAGTCGACACCGTACCCCTGCACAAATCCCGCAAAGCTATGGTTGCCGGCGATTCGTACCGCCATACCCTGCGCCTGGAGCTCCTGCGCCAAAGCAATATATGGCTGGAAGTCGCCCCGCGACCCGGCACACAAAATCGTCACCATCGCACACCTCCACATAGCCAAATCCAACACCGTGTTGTATGATTTGACTATAGCGTGTGCGTGGACGTGCATCAACCAACAGTGACCGGCCGGATGTAGGATTTGTGAGGAACAGCCATGAACAAGCGCCACGACATCACGGCACAGACGAAGCAGAACCTGATAGATGCCTTTTGGCAGCTCTACTGTATGCGTCCCATCAGCCAGATCACGGTACGAGACGTGGTCCAGCGGGCAGGGTACAACCGGAGCACATTTTACGAATACTTCCGTGACGTACACGCGGTGCTCGAAGCCATCGAGGTCAGCATCATCCCCACTCTCGACACATTGCCGCCGTTCGACGGACCAGGTGGTGCCATCGGCATGCCCGTGGCGCAGTTTTGGGAGTGGTATGCGCGCAATGCCCGCTACTACGCGGTGCTCTTGGGTGAACGTGGTGATCCGGCGTTTGCTATCAAACTCAAACGGCAAATAACGCCGACGATTCTGGCCATGTTTGGTGACGCGCCGCCGGCTGATCAGGCGCGCCGTGCGTTGGTCGTTGAGTACATGTTGTCGGCAATGATAGGGGTGATGGCGCATTGGCATCAGCAGGCCGAGCCGATGCCCATCGACGAAGCCATGGCGCTGTTGAAACACATCATGCAACACGGGGTGATGGACGAACTCGCCGGTGCAGCGGGCATGTGACGGATCCACAAGCGCACAATCGAAATGCAGGGCGGGCGCGACGATTCGTGCGCCTCCCGGTTTTCGTTGCTTCGTGGCACGATGGGGCAGATGGCCGACGTCGGTCGGTTGCTGTACGCGTGTGCCGCGGGGTCCCTTTTTCATGAGAAAAAAGAGAACCCGCGACCGTAAAGCTCCAGTGGTGAGGGGTCAGCAGTGCGCTCATCTGTCTGACCCTCGATCATGCCTACGTACCCGTACGCATCCGCGTTACCACGGGGATTCGACATCCAAATCGTAACTGACATCCCAGTCAGACGGTGCGTCGGTGTAGGTCACAAAGACCTGTGCACCTGCTTGGGCGCACCATTTGTCGCCCCACCAGCGGCCGCCCCAGTTGTTCCAGGTGGATGGTTCACAGTCACCGACCCCGCCGGCGACCCAGGCTTGGCCATTGAAGGTCATGACCGAGCCGACCTGTGAGATTTCGAGCGAGAGTTGGCCGGTTGCACTGACCAGACAGGCCACTTCGGCCGACATACGTGCGCTCAAATAGCCGCCGTAGACCTCGCTACTGCCAGACGAGACGAGCTTGAGCTTCCAGCCGCGCACTTCGCCGGTGGCGACGGCTTCGAGCATACACCCGTTGTTATAAATGGGGACCGAGATAGACACACTGATATACATGCCGGAATAGACGCTACTTGCGCCTTTGTCGGCGGCCAATTTGGTCATCAGGGATGGGTACTGGGCTTTGAGGACCGCT
>QWQY01000082.1 GCA_003670675.1 Chloroflexota bacterium | reverse complement strand
TACCGTCATAGCGCAACGTTCATTCAAAGAACAGTGGTCGCCTACCCAGCAAACTGGCTTGGAACGTGATTGGCTCTTTCAGAGTTCGTTCAGCGAACTCGAACTACGCGATGGCGAGCCGGCACGGTGGCTCATCCACCAACCCAAACGCTCAGACCGATTGATGAATCAAGCAATTGACGACACGTTCGTTCGGTTTACGTCAGCGTTATCTCCTACCGAGTACGGTTCGTACAGCATACGATTGTACAGCCCTGAACCAAAGTTGCTGACCATCAACGGCACCGAACGTACGGTACGTTTTGCACTCCAACCGGGTGTGCGCACCTACACGATGCTTGTTGAACAGCAGTTCGTCCCCAGACAATCGCGGCTCTATGCCATCAGTAGCCAGCGGTTCGAAGCGTTTGGATTTTATACGGATACCCCGACGCAATCGGCGCGCGACGCACGAATGTTGATAGCGGACTTTCGCGGGGCGGTGATGAACATATGGCCGACCACCACGCAGTCTGCAATCCTTTGGCTCCTGGCATGTGTTCCACTGTTTTGGCTGGTTACTGTGGCCGCCTACACGCCCTCACGGGCACAATTGCTGTTGTGTGGAATCATCGTGTATCTGCCTTGGGTACAGTCTGTGTGGATGCACACGTCGGCATCGTACGAACCACTCGTCACCATTGTGGTGACGAGTGCACTGCTCCTTGGTCGACGAATTGCAGGCGTTCTTGGGATTGTCGAGCGCACAAAGACTACACCGCTTTGGGTATATCTGCTTTTGACGAGCATATTTGCAGACACACGTGCACTTCCTGCGTCGCAATGGATGATCGGTGTAGATTTTACTCGATTACCCACCTGGAGTGACTTTTTTTCGTATCTCCTCGTGCAACGCGCTGCCTTCCCCATCCCATTACTCACCATCGAATATACCCTCGCGCGGATCCCTACGTGGTGGGTGTATGACGTGGGATACACCGTTGCATTGATGCGATGTGCGGCAGTTGCGGGTCTGTTGGCAGCGTTTTCGGGCGTACACATACGAGGGTTGTTCGGTACTCCGGCAAAGTACCTTGTACAGATTCTGCTTGCGCTCGGGATTGCCTTTATCTATCGGTACGATGATCGCAATTACTGGATGGCCTACGATGCGGTTATCGGCTTGGCACTCGTGGTGGTCTTTCGGCTGTTGCGTTCGCCGCTCGACCGGCCACGACTGTGGCTGAGTCTGGGGTGCGCAATTGTCATTGCGGATTCACTCCGACCCTATATGCAGCTGTTTGTTCCGGTGTTGGTTGGGCTCGCACTACTCAGCATTTGGCGTGCGGCTGGGGTTCGTGGCATCGTGATATTCTGCGTCCCGCTGCTCTACACGCTCCTCTGGCACAGCTATCACATCGTTGTGTTGGAACAATGGTCATGGAGCAACTACGCGGGCTTTAACATTGCGCGTGCATGGTTGCCTGATGCGTATGCAGCCGCAGTCAGAGGGTTGCCGCCCGATATGCAACATCCGCTTTGGGGAGAACGAAGTAACGCACTCACCGGAGAGGTCCTAAGTTGGATACGCACGCACCCAGCATTGGCATTGGAACGTGCGTTCATGCTCTTGTGGCAGATGATACAACTCCCGGTGACGTTCTTTCGATTTAATGATGCAGGAGGAACCTACGAAGTTACGAGGGTATTGCCGTGGTACATCGTGCCTTTTCGGTTGACCGTCATGTTACTGCTCATCATTCAATTGACGACGTTCGCGATGCTGGCAACGTACCGAACGGAAGGGTGGTGGGTACTGGGTAGCGAACGTGTCATTTGGATTACAATTCTGATTTTGACTGCCCTGAGCGAAACGGGTGAACAAGCACGTTTCGTTGCATCATTTGTGCCGCTGATTGTCTTGGGTATCACTGATATTTGCAAAATTGTTGATTGGGATGCATTTTTGGGGCGTTCCAACGAACGCACTGCAGCTCTGTCCAAACCGCCAGAACAGTTAAAATAACCTCATACAAAGCTGATATTCGCCTCCATCCAAGCTGAATACATCTTGAAATTATGACATCTGTCATATACTATATCTCTACATACGACATATCCTCGTAGGTCAAGGATGACACAATGACCACTCAATACGAAATTATTGCGCTTCACGGACTGCCCATTCTGATTACGTTGTTCGCGCTTTGGCAAATCAGCGGGCTCGCTGGTCGGCGCAGCCCTCGGCGTGAAGGGCTTGCGAATGCAGGGATGATTGGCATTATCATCGGCCTGATGGCCAAAACATATCTTCAAATCCAATTCAGCACAGCGTTGGGTCTCGACGTGCCATCGCCGTATGCTACCTACCCGATCCTGGCAGCAGGCTACATCTTGCTGATGTTCGGATTTGTCGGTTGGGACCGGATGCTTTTGAGTCGGCCCGGTTGGACCATGCCCATCATACTCATCATTTTGGTAGAAGCAGCGACATTTGTGAGTGCGCGGCTGGGAATGGTGCAGTGGTGGATGATTCCGTTTGCGGTGGTCATTGGCAGCATGATGTTGATTGATTTGTTGTTCCTCGGTTTTGCATTGCGCCAGCGGTTAACCATTGCAGTGCCCTTCTTGCTGTTGCACATTGCGTCGGTCATTGTAACCACAGCAATCGAGCTCAAAGCACCCACCGATGCAGGGCTGCTAAATGGTATATTGCTCAGCACGATCACGAGCGCAGTACTCTTCGTTATTTCGACCCGTCTGATCACAAAACACACCGGGCGTGGCCGCATGATGGTGGTGTAGTAGCGCTTGCTCGCGTCACTCCGTTTGACACCAGCCATCAACGAAAATGGTCTTACGCAGCGGGTTATCGATGCAGGTATTGTCGACTTCGGCATATTCTTTGGCTCAAACAGCGTTCCCGACAGCAGCACCAAACTCGATTTGACAACACACCTCTCCATCGGGTATATTTCTGTTCGTAAGTGATGCGCAACCAGGCATTACGAGCCGGAGTGGCGGAATGGCAGACGCGATGGTCTCAAAAACCATTGAGGGCAACTTCATGTGGGTTCGACTCCCACCTCCGGCACCAATCATCACGGGGCGTGGCTCAGCCTGGTAGAGCGCAGCGTTCGGGACGCTGAGGTCGGAGGTTCGAATCCTCTCGCCCCGACCACCGACAGACACCGGTTCCTTGCGGGGGCCGGTTTTTTGTGCATTGAAGGCATATGAACACACCACGTTTTTCGCCACTATGGCTCGGTGCCGCGTTGCTCGGGCACACCGCTTGGGGGATATATCCCGTCCTTGCACGCTACCTCCAAATTCAGGCAGAAATACCTGGACTGACCTTATTGACCATTGCGAATGGGTTTGCAATGCTCGTCATGTTTGTGGTGGTAGCAGTCCGTGGCGAGTTTCGCCAACTGACAATCCACGCAGGGTGGCTGGTGGCGCTGTTTGCGATGTTGCGAGCAGTCACCAATGTGCTCGCTGCACGCTATGCACCAGCTGCACAAGTGACCCTGATTGGACTATTGACTCCCCTCTTGGTCGTGATTATGGGCCGGTTGTGGTTTCATGATCCTGCGCCGCCCAAGACCGGCATTGTATTGACGCTTTCGCTGTTGGGCGCAGTCGTCATGCTCAGTGGCGATATTCAGAACCCAACATTTTGGCAGATGGGCGGGGATAGTAGCTGGGTGGGTATTGTCTTGGCGCTGGTGAGTAGTGTCATGCTGGCGTTGTACATGCTCTCGGTACGCCGAACCAGTGGGTATGGTATATCGAGCGAAGCGACATTTTTGCTCCAGCTGATTGCCGTCGTCGGCACCTCGATCCCGCTGTCGTACCTCATTGGCGAACGATTCGATGGACTATCTTCACTCATGCCGGTGCACTGGCTGTGGTTGATTGTGTTTTCGGTGTGTATTGTCATTGGTGCAAATATCTTGCAGGTCTATACGTTGCGCAAGCTTGGGGCATCATTGGTTACTGCGGTCCAAGCATGGCGGCTCCCTGTGTCGGCTATTGTCGCCGGCTTCATTTTGGGAGAATGGATAGAGACCCCGACGGAGTATATCGGTGCAGCGTTGACTGCGTTGAGCGTGACCTGGTATTTGGTGACACAGCGCAAGTCAACTTGACCAGACCGCAGTGCGGGTGCTATGATTGATTCATTGGCTCTGTAGCTCAATTGGATAGAGCATCACCCTCCGAAGGTGAAGGTTGCTGGTTCGAACCTAGTCAGAGTCACCACTCCCGAGCGCCCAGCCACGCTGGGCGCTCTGTATTTTGGGGAACTGCAATGATAGACGCGCTCAATCTCACCAAATCATACGGCAGCATAGCAGCGGTCCGTGACGTCAGCCTGACGGTTGCGCCTGCAGAGATCTATGCACTGCTCGGACCCAATGGCGCCGGCAAGAGCACCACCATTCACATGCTGACCACCTTGTTGACCCCAGATAGTGGGACGGTACGTATCAATGGGCACGACACGGTACAGAATCCCGATGCGGTGCGACGCATTATTGGGGTGACCTTCCAAGATCTGGTCCTTGACCGTGACCTTACTGGTCGTGAGTGTCTCGACTATGCGGGGCGATTGTACAATCTCGACCGGTCATTGCGGCGCCAACGCATCAGCGAGGTGCTCGAACTCGTCGAGCTGGGTGCGGCTGCAGACCGTCTGACAGGGACGTATTCGGGCGGGATGAAGCGTCGGTTAGAGCTCGCGCGCTGCCTGATGATGCACCCGCTCGTCTTGTTCCTTGATGAACCGACGCAAGGATTAGATCCGCAACACCGTGTGCAGGTGTGGCAGTACATCAAGAATTTGCGTACGCAAAATGGCATGACAGTCATGCTGACGACACACGCTATGGACGAGGCCGAGACGTTAGCCGACACCGTCGGCATCATCGACAACGGCCTGATGGTGCGCGAAGGAACGCCCGATGCACTGATTGGGGCACTCGGGAGCGCATATATTCGGGTGACTGCTGCCTTCCCTGCAGGCTATGTCCCCGGCTTTGGAACCGAAGCATGGGTGACGATGGTAGATGCCCAGCCAGGCGTCCTGACCATCGGTGCAATGCATGGGGCGCGCCAAATGACAACCATCATCGAACACTTAACCCGAGATGGCATCGAGATCATGGACATGAGCATGACCAGACCTTCACTCGGCGATGTATTTTTGCAGGTAACCGGAAGGACACTACGCGACGAAGGAGCACGGCAATGATGCATGCAACGGTAGCAATCTGGATGCGTCACATGCGTAAGTTTTTCCGTAACCGTGAAGAACTCGGCGGCTTGCTTATCCAGCCCATTTTGTGGGTAGGTCTGTTTGGTATTGGCATGGCACGCATGGTCAATGCGGAACAGGATTATGTCACGTTTATGTTGCCGGGTATTTTGGCGTTGACCGCCTTGGGCGGCGCCGCCGGCGGTGGAATGATGTTCCTCGACGAACGGTTGCGGGGCATTTTGCGTGAATACCAAGTTGCACCGATACCACGGTTGAGCATCCTGCTGGGGCATATCGCCGCAACCGTCAGCAAGGCGTTTTTTCAGATTGTGATTGTTGTCTGCGTTGGGTTGATTGCCGGGGTGCAATGGACCTTTGGAGTCGTTGCCTTTGGGACGGCGTTTGTCTATTTATTGGCGTTTGCCCTCGGGTTCTGTGGCTTATCATTGGGCATTGCAATGCGCTCTAAGAGCATCATGGGCTACCACGGCATGCTTTTTTTGTTTAACCTGCCGTTGTTGTTTGCCTCAAATGCGCTGTACCCATTGACCGATGCACCGGTGTGGATGCAATGGCTGGCGTATGCCAACCCGGCGACATGGTACATAGACGCAACACGGACCATCCTACAAGGGAGCACACCGTTGCTCCCGGTCTGGGTTTCTGGGGCGGCGTTAGTCAGTTTTGCGGTGCTTTCGCTGTGGTTTGCGTTGCGCCGATTCCGTGCACTTACCACCACATAAGCGCAGTTTTTTGCAGAATTCGGGTACACTACCCACACAGAGCTTCCTTGATAAGAAGAGCGGGAACCAGATGGCACGCAATACGATAGAAATCCGCGGAGCGCGCGAACATAACCTCAAAGGGATAGATTTGACGATTCCACGGGATCAACTCGTGGTGTTGACCGGTGTCTCGGGCTCGGGGAAATCGTCGCTGGCATTCGACACGTTGTATGCGGAGGGGCAGCGTCGCTATGTTGAATCTCTTTCCGCATATGCGCGGCAGTTCCTCGGCCAGCTCGAAAAGCCGAAAGTCGACTACATCGGCGGGTTGTCGCCCGCCATTGCCATTGAACAAAAAAGTGCATCGAAGAATCCGCGCTCGACGGTGGGCACGGTCACCGAAGTATATGATTACCTCCGATTGTTGTATGGACGTGTGGGCACCCAACATTGCCATGTGTGCGGCCAGCCAGTCGCATCTCAAAGCCCGGAACAGATGGTTGACCGGATTTTGGGCCTGCCGACCGGGACACGGTACATGGTGCTAGCACCGTTGGTGTCACGTCGCAAAGGTGAGTACAAGGAAGTCTTTGCGGAGGCCCGCGCCGAAGGCTTTACCCGCGTACGGGTCGATGGCGAACTGATGGAGCTGTCAACCGACATCAAGCTCAACAAAAAAGTCACACACACCATTGAAGTCGTCGTCGATCGACTCGCGGTACCGGTCAAAGATGACTCGGGGAGTGAAAAAGCCGGCAAAGGCAAAGCAGGTGCAGGCGCACAAAGCACCTGGGATGCCTACGAGACGCGGTTGACTGATGCAATCGAATTAGCAGTCAAAACCGGCGAGGGGAGTTGTGTCATCAACGTCGTCGACTTCCCGGCCGATACCGCACCAGAGATTGCAGCGGTCAAAGAATGGGTCATGAGCGAGGCAAACACGTGCACGACGTGTGGGATTTCGTTCAACGAGCTCACTCCGCAAATGTTTTCGTTTAATTCGCCACAGGGTGCGTGCGCAGATTGCACCGGCCTCGGCACGCGATTAGACGTCGATGTTGCACTGCTTGTACCAAATGGCGCATTGTCCATCCATGACGGCGCATTGCCGTATTGGGGCGAATTGCGCAAAAAGAAAGATGGCTGGGGCTACCGTTCGTTGGCGGTGATTGCTGCACACTTCGGGATCGACCTCGACAGCCCATGGGCAAACTTGCCCGAACGACATCGCGAGATCATCATCAATGGCAGCGGCAAAGAGAAAATCAAATTTACCTGGGCAAACGATGAAAGTGGCTCGAAGGGTGAGTTCCTCCGTACATGGGAAGGTGTCGCTAACGAAATAAGTCGACGCTACAACACCACGGGCAGTGATATGACTCGAGAGTTTTATGCGTCGTACATGTCGGAACAGGTCTGCCCCACCTGTAAGCGTGCACGGTTACGTGCCGAATCACGTGCGGTACGGGTCGGTGGCTGGTCGATTAGTGATGTGTGTGCGTTGAACATCACCGATGCCCACGCATGGGCAGTCGCCATCGCAGGGACAGATACAACAACGGTTGCTGGTAACACAACCACGCCGTTGCAGGGCAACGCGGTAATGATAGCCAACGATATTTTGAAAGAAATCCAAGACCGACTCGGATTTCTGCTCAATGTGGGGTTGCATTATTTGACCATGGCGCGCGCAGCCCCGAGTTTGTCGGGCGGTGAAGCACAGCGTATTCGGCTGGCGTCACAAATCGGATCGGGCTTGGTCGGAGTCATGTACATCTTGGACGAGCCGAGCATCGGCCTGCACCAACGCGACAACCGCAAACTGCTCAACACCCTGATCAAGTTACGTGATTTGGGGAACAGTGTGATTGTCGTCGAACACGATCTCGAGACGATGCAAGCAGCGGATTTTCTCATCGACTTTGGACCGGGAGCAGGCGTCAAAGGTGGCCAAGTGGTGGCTGCAGACACCCCAGCCAAGGTTG
>QWQY01000081.1 GCA_003670675.1 Chloroflexota bacterium | reverse complement strand
TGTGGTCAGTTTATCCGTCGTGGAATCCTCGCCGGCAAACAACGCCGGCTCGCGCAGAAAGGAGTATGAGATGACCCACGCACGTGCCGTTGTGATGTCTGCAGCAGCGACTGTTGCCGTCCGTGACATCGAGCTTACTCCTGCGCTCGCCACTGACGTGACCATCCAGACCCTGTACACATCTATCAGCGCGGGGACGGAACGCATGCTCTATGCGGGGCATATGCCCCACCCGATGTTACAGTTCCCTGTCATCCCCGGGTACGAAACCGTCGGACGCGTGGTCGCTGTGGGTGCGGATGCACCGGCAACGCTCCTCAATACGCTGGTCTATGTCGGTGGGGCACGGTGTTATGTCGATGTCAACCCTGCATGGGGCGGCCAATCGAGCGTGTTGCATGCAGACGGCCAACGGGTAGTGACCCTCGAAGGGATCAAACCCGAGCACGGTGTGTTTTTGGCACTGGCCGCTACTGCACTCCACGGCGTCGATATGGCTGGCGACATCAGTGGCAAACGCGTGCTCATCATTGGCCAAGGACCGGGCGGTCAACTTGCGGCGCGGATTGCAACTGCCAGGGGCGCACATGTTATTGTGAGTGATGTCCATGCAGAACGCCTCGCACACTCACGTGCCGATTTGGTATGTGATGTGTCAACACAATCGCTGAGCGTGTATGGTGTTGCAGATTGTGATGTGATTATCGAGGCGAGTGGCAAGATGGATGCGGCAGCTTCGGCAATCGCGGCGCTCGCCCACAATGGCACCATTGTTTTGCTCGGATATTACGACACCATTCAACTGCCGTATATGCCGTTGTTCCTCAAGCAGGCACGCCTGCTGACCTCCAAAGAATGGGCTCCTGGTGATTTACAGCGGAGTCGTGACTTGATGCAGAGTGGCATTTTGGATGTCAGTACACTCATCACGCACCACGCGACGCTTGATCAGATATCGACCGCGTATACAACGGCACTCTTTGACCCACATTGTCTCAAGCTGCTGCTGACCTGGTAGGTACAGCCTAGAAAAGGGGAGCACCATGGCTCCACGCATGTTAGCAATTTATGGGAAAGGCGGGATGGGGAAGAGTTTCTTCACCTCCAACCTGACGTCGCGACTTACATTCGACGGTTTCCGTGTGTTGCAGCTGGGCTGTGACCCCAAGCACGACTCGTGTAACACCGTGTTCGGTGGACATTCATTGCCGACACTCGGTGAACAGTGGCGTATCTTCAAGGAACAAGGGCGCGAAGACGAATTGAGCGTCGGCGATGTTATCTTCCGCAGTCAGTTGCGCGACGATGCAGTATTGTACGGATGCGAACTGGGCGGACCAGAAGTCGGGCGTGGTTGTGGTGGCCAAGGCATTTCGTCGGGATTCAAAACCCTCGAAGGACTGGGCTTGAGCAAGTGGAACCTCGACTATGTGGTGATGGACTTCCTCGGTGACGTCGTCTGTGGCGGCTTCGCTACCCCGCTTGCACGATCATTGGCAGAGCAAGTCATCATCGTGGTCGGCCACGATCGCCAATCACTGTATGCAGCCAACAACATTGCCAAAGCAGCTGCGTACTTCCGGAGCATGGGTGGCACAACATCGGTACTGGGGTTGATTGTGAATCGAGACGACGGCAGCGACACGGCAGATACCTATGCCAAAGCAGTCGGTTTGCCGATCCTGGCACGGATCCCGTTGAGCCGCAAAGTACGTGAATTGGCAGATGCCTGTCGATTGGCTCTGGAAGACGAGCAGTTCAATACGATTTTTGGTGAACTTGCCAGCAAAATCGCCAAAAACGAGATTCCACCGTGCGACGATTACACCGCACTCGAATATCATGACTTTTTGCGCGTCTTTGGCGCCGAAGAGCCGGAAGGCCGACCAGACTCGGCATCGGCAGACGAACTGTTTGCGGGTACAACCGCCAACAAAAAAGCGATCCCGATGCTGTCGCTCAACCCATCGGTCATCCCGCAGGTGCAGACAGACGACCCCGTTCAGCTCAAAGTCAAGCAGGTCATGGAAGCAATCGGCTTGTATGTCACTGACTTGAGCAGGAACGACCGCGACGGCGTCACGGTGACATCGGGTGCTGTCGAAATCCGGATAGGGACGATTGACGAACTCGACAACAAAGCAGCGTTTTTGTCTGCGTTGCGTCGTTCGGGCCAAGAATTTAGTTATGTCGATTTGCGCGAGATGGACGCACCGTCGTATCGCTGAGGAACTGTCATGACACCAGTCGATCCACAAGAACTCTATCGGGTTTTGGTAGATGTGCTCAAAGTCAAACGCACACCGGTCGCAATTACGTATTGTCGTGATGCAGCGCCTGCAGGGTACGAACCCGCCCAGGTCGTTGCCTGCGGTATCGTCCGTGAGGCGGAGAGCGGCAAGCGGATCTATGTCGATGCAACGCATCATGACTGCTATGTCGGCTTGTGGCATCTGGGGTTGTTGCCCAAAGCGGCACCCCTGATCACCGAAGGTGAATATTTGACGATGGCACAGGGGTTTTTTACCCCTGAGGCTGCCAAACGCAACAAAGCACAGAGCGAGCGCTTGCCGGACGGGAGCATTGTGGCACTGGCTGCTGCACCGCTCAACGATGTGCCGGCAGGCGTCCATATCGATACGGTCATTTGCGTTACTGATGCGTTGCATGCGATGCAAATCGCCGGTGCTGCGTCGGTGCGGGAAGGGACGTTCCCGATTGGTGAAGTGGGCCCGTCGGCGTGTGCGTCGATTTTTGCTACGCCCATCAACAAACAAAACAGTGTGTTTGCAACCGGGGATGGCGGCGGTCGGATGCACAACAAACTGTTGCCGGGCGAGTTGTTCGTTACTATTCCTGCCCACCATTTTCAGCATGTGTTGGATTTGGTGGCGAATTTTCGCTTTGATCCCGCCAAGATGCGCGAGTTGATTATGCCGTCACACGCGCCGCAGCAGGCAGAGTAGGTATTTGGGGCTTTCAAGTGGCGACACTTGTGGCGATACATGTGAGAGGAGCACCATCATGGGTCCATCAACGTCCGGATTGGTCATGTGTTTCATTCCATTGGGGCTGGTCATCATTGGGTTTATTGTTGCTGCGTACTTCACCAACAAGCAAGCAACGGGCGCGTATTTGCGCATTGATCCCGCATCGGTAAAAGACGAATAAACTCGAACCGGCAATAAGAGGCATGAGCCTCTTATTTGCAGCATATGTAGTGTAGTCTCTGCAGTACAGAAAAAAGGTGGCATTGTGGCTGAAATCATTGAACTCAATCAGAGTGGCGCGACCAAATCACCGTGCAAACTCCACCCGCAATCCATGTGCCCAGCATTCGGATCATTGCGCATATTGACACGGCTCGAAGGCTCACACCCGGTGATGGCGACCGACACCGGCTGTCTCTATGGACTGACGTTTGTGACGCACTTTTATGGTGCGAGTAAATCGATATTGGCACCACAATTGGGCACTGCCGAACTGATGAGTGGGCAAGTGGTCGAAGGGACCCGTGCCGCCATTGAAGTGGCGGGGAAAGAGCCTGGGGTCAAGTTGATCCCCGTGGTGTCGTTGTGTGTGGCCGAGACGGCTGGTATGCCCGAAGAACTCTTGCCCAAAAAGAGTGGCGACGCTGATGTCGTGCTGGTACGGGTACCGGCATATGCCATCCATTCGCACCCCGAAGCCAAAGATATCGCCGTCGCAGCACTGCTGAACCGACTTGCCGAACGCGAAGGCCCGGTGGTCGACAAGAGTGTCGTGCTGTTGGGTGAAGTCTTCCCTGCGGATCCGTTGTTGATCGACGCGCTGCTCCGGCGTATGGGCGTCAGCGAGACAATCTTTTTGCCGGGACGCTCGATCGAAGACTTCCGGCGGGCAGGTCGAGCGGCTGCGATGGCACCGCTGCACCCGTTTTATAAAGAATCGATGAACATCGCACGTTCGATTGGTATGTCGATTGCTGGTGGTGCCCCGGTGGGCATCAGTGGTACCTATGCCTGGATCAAATCCATCGGCAGCATCCTCGGCCTCGACGAAGCATTGGTGCAGCAGGTCGCCGACGAAGAGCGGGCCAAGGCCACCGCCATTGTGGCAGCCCAGCCGCTGAGCGGGACCGTGATGGTGACGGGGTACGAAGGCACTGAGCTGGCATATGCCCGCATGTTGGTCGAGGCAGGGGCACATGTGCCGTATGTATCGACGAGCATTGGTCAAGATCCATTGGTCTTGCCCGATGAAATGTGGTTGAAGGCACACGGCACCAAGGAAGTCATCTACCGCAAGGCACTCGAAGAAGATGTCGCGGCGATTGATCGCTACACACCGGACCTGGTATTTGGCACGACGCCGTTGGCCAGTGTTGCCAAAGAGCGCGGCATCCCGGCGATGTACTTCACCAATCAATTGGCCTCACGACCGTTCTTTTTGAGCAGCGGGATGGCAGCGACAATTGAGTTTGTGGCTGAGGTATTGACCAAGGGCGACCGCTACCGATTCATGCAGGAATTTTTCGCCGACTAATCCGACAGCCGATGGAGAAACCAGCAATGGCACCTACAGTGATTCGTGACCTTTCGGATACCAGTGGATACTGGGCCGCAATATGGACGATGTGCCCGATGCCCGATGTGCATGTCATTTGTGATGCACCGGTTGGGTGTTTTAATTTGGTCGGCACCGCCGTACCCGACTATACCGATGCGGTCCCCCACATCGAGAATTTGACTCCAGCAACGATGACCGAACAAGAAGTCGGCGGCAAAGGGACTGCAGACAAAGTCAAATGGACCTACGACAACCTGGCGTTAACGGGGGTGCTGGACAATAAGCAGGTGATTGTCGTGTCGACTGCCGAATCAGAAATGATTGGCTCTGACCATTCGTCACTGGTAAAGCAACTCGGCACCGGTACCAAGTTCTACTACAGCAACTCGCTCGCCGAAGACGAGTGGGCGGGCCGCGACCGGGTACTGGTGTGGCTGTGGGACGAGTATGGCGCGCAACAGACAGCGACCGTTACCCCCAACCCGCGGGCCGTCAACATCATCGGACCGACCTATGGCTGCTTCAATGCACCGTCAGAACTCGAAGAAATGCGGCGCATGATCGAAGGTGCGGGTGGCACCGTCAACATCGTATTCCCGTATGCGACCACGTTGGCAGAGATGCACCGTTTGGCTGCTGGGGCAGTCACGGTGGTGTTGTACAAAGAGTTCGGCATGGGACTGGCGGAGCGCCTCGAGAAACCGATTTTGACTGCCCCATACGGCATGAAAGACAGCAACGCGTTTGTGCGTGCACTGGGGGCACTACTCGGCACCAGCGAACACGCCGAGGCCTTCATCGCCAACGAAAAGAAAACAACTTTGCAAGCGGTGTGGGATTTGTGGCGTGGACCACAGGGTGACTGGTTTAGCACGCTGGATGTCGGTATCGTGGCTGGGCGTGGACTCGCAGATGGGCTGGAGCGCTTTTTGGGTGAGGAATTGGGGATGAAGATCGCCTTTTCGACCGCGCGACCACGACGCCCGGGCGACTACGACAACGAAGCGACGCGCCAACACATCCACAAGAAGGCGCCGTCTTTTCTGTTTGGGTCGATGAACGAGCGCATCTACCTGCGTGAAGCAGGGGCACGCTTTACCAACTACATCCCCGCGTCGTTCCCTGGACCTGCAGTCCGGCGTGCTGTCGGGACACCATTCATCGGCTACCGCGGCTGCGTCATCTTGATGCAAGAAATCGTGAATCGGCTGTATGATGGGCTGCTCAATTTCTTGCCGGTCGATGGTGCATATGCAGCGGCACGCGGCCAAGGCGGCGCACCTGCAGCCGCACCGTCTGGCCAGAGCGGCAACTTGCGCTGGTCGAGCGACGCACGTGATTTGCTGGATGCGGAACTGCAGAAACTGCCGTATTTGCCGCGTATCTCGGCATCACGCCAGTTGCAGATGGTCATCGAAGGGATTGCACGGCAGCAGGGTGCAACAGAAGTGACCGTCGACGTGGTCAACGCGGGGTTGGCTGCCAATCGGAGCTGACGTTGCGCGACCCCGGTACCACGGGCGGGGCCCGTGGTACCGGTTTTTTGTGCATGGTACAATCCCCCCACAGACGATAGAGGATGCCATGAAACAGGCAATTGCACGGATTGAACAACGCATACAGCAGGCGACGCAGGCAGCGGGACGCCAGAGCAGTGACGTGACCCTCGTGGGCGTGAGCAAAACACACCCCGCAGAACTGGTGCACGCCGCCTATGCGGCGGGTGTGCGGATTTTTGGTGAAAATCGGGTCCAAGAGGCAGAAGAAAAGATCCCACGCTGTGCCGAATTGGCAGGGATTGAGTGGCATTTGATTGGTCATTTGCAGCGCAACAAAGCCAAAAAAGCGGTTATGCTTTTTGACGTCATCCAATCGGTGGATAGCCTGGCACTTGCGCAAGCACTGGGCAGACATGCCATCGAACTCGGTCGCGCGCCGGTACGGATATTGTTGCAGTGCAACGTGTCGGGCGAAGATACCAAAGAAGGTATCGCTGCACACGGGTGGGAAACCGATCCCCAGGTGCGTTCCGAGGTGGTTGCCGTGGTGCGTGCTATTGGCGAGGTTGCGGGTGTGCGCATCGAAGGACTGATGACGGTAGCGCCGTATAGTGACGAACCCGAGTCTGTGCGCGGGGTGTTCCGCTCGTTGCGCCTGTTGCGTGATGCGCTTCAGCCGGTGCTGCCCGACCACCAGCTTGCGACGTTGTCGATGGGGATGAGCGGCGACATCGACGTGGCTATCGGCGAAGGGTCCACGATGGTGCGGATCGGGCGGGCGATTTTTGGGGAGCGCCCTGCAGCGACGCCTTAGGGGATGAGGTACGGTCGGCCCGGTTGCTCAATGGGCACGACCGAGGATGCGACGATGAGGGGTCGCGGAACGCCGGTACTCGACTCGACTGCGAGGGTCCCGCTCACACGGACCCACTGATCTGAACGAAACTGGCGTGCGTTGCCCCAGGCGATGCGCATGCCCACCCCGCCGGCATCGGCGGTGCAACACTTGAGGACATAGCGGGCCACCATGAATTGGTCATCGGGCAAGCCGAGTTCGTCATTTTGGACGACAAAGCCCTCGACGACCGCGGTGCTGCCTGCATACGGAGTGATATCGACGGTGCTGGCGAGCGCCCACTCGTAAAGGTTCCACTGCTGAGTGTCGGTGGTGCGGGCTTGGGGTTGCGTTGCGGGCACGACTGCATTGAGCGAACCGAGTTGGCTGACCAACGCGGCTGAACCCAACGGTTTGGGCGCAAACGCCACGGCGATACAGACCGGAATACACAGAAAAATGGTACTCAACCGCGGGAGTGGTGCGTTGCTCGACCACGACACCGCCCCGAATAAAAAAACCACCAGCGCACACCCATAGACCAACAACTCGTAGCGCGGGTGAATGTACAGTGCCATCTGGCCCATTGCCGTGCGGTAGCTGAGGATCCCCGCGAGGGTGCACAGCACGACAGAGAGAAAAATTCGACGCGACGTTATACCCATCCGAGTGCTCCAATGATGAGACATGCAGTGGCGGTCAGGATGGCGGTCAGTGCGATCATGCGCACTGTTACCCGCGTACCGAACGCACCAATGAACATCGGGATACTTTTGAGGTCGATCATCGGTCCAAAGACGAGAAACGCCAGCACCGCATTGGGTGCAATGGTGCGGAGCAGTGCGAGACCGACAAATGCATCGACCGTGGAGCAGATTGCCATGATGACCGCGAGTGCCATCATGGCGGGGACAGCGAGCCATGGGTTGTCGGTCAGTGCCACATACCAGCCGTTGGGAACAAAGACTTGTACCGCAGCAGCGAGTGCAGCCCCGAAGACCAGAAATCGCACCATGTCGAGCCAATCAGTGGACGCATGGCGGAGCCATGCCAGCACGGGGAGCTCGTCGTCGGTGTGCGTGTGGCAATGGTATGCAATACCTGGTTGGGATGCCTGTAGC
>QWQY01000080.1 GCA_003670675.1 Chloroflexota bacterium | reverse complement strand
GTCTGCATGGATGGGACGGTCGAACACAACGGGACAATTGCAGTGCGTAATTCTTCTGCAGTGAGGATAGGCTCTGCGATAGGAAGGCCACGGCTTCGCAAGACGCGTCCTACTTTGGTGACTAACGGTACATCAAGACCTACCGCGGCGAGTTCTTCGCTCCGTGCAAAAATCTCTTTGGGTGTGCCATCCATCAGGACAGACCCACCATCCATCACCACAATGCGGTCGAAATCAGTCACTTCGTGCATGAAATGGGTGATGTGAATGATACTCACACCCAAGCGGTCACGCAGTGCATGTGCAGTGCGCAGAAGGGAACGTGCAAGCACAGGAGCAATCATGGTCGTCGGTTCGTCGAGGATGAAGCACGATGGCTCCATCGCGAGCACCCCTGCGATGGCCACTCGTTGCCGCTCGCCGCCTGATAGACTGCTTATTTGTGCAGTGCGTATTGATTCGAGCTCCATCGTGGCAATTGCCGAATCGACACGGTGCTGAATCACTTCCCGCGGGAGCCCTAAATTCTCGGGGCCAAATGCAATATCATCAATCACCCTGTTTGCAATCAACTGGTCATCGGGACGTTGGAACACCAGTCCAACCTTGCGACGAATGTCGAATGCAGTCTTCTCGGTGACGTGTGTCCCGCCAACGGATAGTTCCCCTTGGGTGGGGAACATGACCGCTGCCATGAGTTTAGCGAGCGTACTTTTGCCGCTTCCGTTGTGGCCGAGCAGCGCGACCAACTCGCCTGCCCGAATAGACAAAGAAACATCCGTAAGTGCACGGATGGGATTGGAACCGTTGGCATTATAGTCAAACGAAACTCGAGAAACGGTAATCATAGCGAAACCTTTGCCGGCATGGAGGATTCCATGCCGGCATAGCGAGACAGACTAGTAGGTGCCATCTTTGCTTTCGCTGGCCGTCGTAGACCCCGAACGTACCAGCTTGACCCCGCGGGCTACCAACACAGTCACAATAGCTGCAATCACGACTTCGACGAGCGCTTGCGGTATGATGGTTGGTACTGCTTCCACTGGAAGTAATCCAAAGGCGATCAATGCTCCCACGACAAAAACGGTGTTTGTGAGCGTCCCTACAACGCCTGCAGCGGCTGCTGCAACATCACTGTTGCGTTTTTCAAGCGCTTTGTAGACGTACCATGACGTCAGACCGATGAGTATCCGTGGCAGCACCGATACCACGGGATTGGTGAACAGTCCCGACGTATCATTGAGCATGCTGAAAATACCGAAAATAGCGCCGGCCAGTATACCGACCACGGGTCCCTCAAGCACAGCACCGATGATAGCCGGGATGTGCATGATTGTTGCACTCCCACTCAGATTAGGCACAGGGATGAATCCGATTTGGGTAACGCCCAAGACAATGGCGATGGCACCGAGGACACCTGCGACCACGATTTGACGTACGTTGATCTTCATTGACTTCCCTTTCTTACAGCGAACCAACTATAGTGACGAGCGGGAGCTCGGTTCACTCGGGGGTGTTGACTGCCGGGATCCCTGGCAGCGCTGTTGCACACTGCACGCTCCGTTCGATTGCTGCTGCTACGACATAAGCGGCGGTACTGCCGATTTGAATCATCGGTGGAGCCGGTTTGGTATTTGTGGCTACAACAAATATCACATCGCCATCAAACGGGGTATGAACCGGTTTGATGGCGCGAGCCATGCCATCTTGGGCCATTTGGGCGACTTTGCGACATTCACTTTTGGTCAGGGTTGCATCAGTAGCAACGACTACCAAGGTCGTATTGCTCCCTGCAAATGTAGGTATCTCAGTGCCCCCGCGCAAAAACCCAGCAGTATTCAGGAAGCCGCCGGATTGATCACGTGCCCCTGCAATGATGCGCCCCGTCTGCTCTTGGTAGATATCTCCAAAGGCGTTATTGACAACGAGGGCTGCCACTGTGATATTGCCGGGGAGGGTAATCCCAATACTGCCGATACCGCCCTTCATCCAGGACGCAGCGCCGAATATTTTACCGACAGTTGCACCCATTCCAGCACCGACGTTGCCTTCGGCAACTGGCTCACTGTTGGCGGCTGCAGCAGCCTGATACCCCATCTCGGCAGTGGCGTGGGCACGTGCATCCCCGCAGCTCAAGTCGAAGATGACCGCAGCAGGAACGATTGGCACTTTACCCACACCGACATCAAATCCAACGCCTTGCTCACGTAAGTGGCGCATAACACCATCGGCTGCAGCCAGACCAAATGCACTCCCGCCCGACAGACAAAGTGCATGGATGTGCTGCACAGTGCATTCGGGGGCGAGCAGGTCTGTCTCACGGGTGCCCGGTGCACCTCCACGAACATCTACACTCGCGGTGGTGTTTTCGGGTAACAAAATGACCGTACAACCCGTGAGGGCTGTATGGTCATGCACGTGTCCTACACGGATCCCATCTATCGATGTAATCGTTTGATTCACTCCGTGCCCCCAATGGCAACGCAAACAGCGGTGTTTGCAGCGGAACGATTAACTATGATTCAGTTTACGTGCGCAGAATGTACCACAGCATTTTGGATAAGTCAACGGTAGTAAAAAATTCGTACTACCGTGTGCCGCGAATCGCGTTGCGCGTATCGATAATCAATCGACTGCGCGATTTGATCTGTTGCCAATCGTAGCCCGTGTGGTCGGTCGCAACAATCACGCAATCGTGTGCTGCTAAGGCGGCGTCGAGATCCGTTACCCCGTGCAGGCGGTCGCCCTCGAGGCGGATGCTCGCGACATGCGGGTCGTGGTAGGCAACGGTCGCACCCTTCTCACGCAGGAGGTGGATGATGTCCAACGCCGGTGACTCACGCACGTCCGAGACGTCTTTTTTGTAGGCGACGCCGAGCACCAAAATCGTGCTGCCGCGCACCGCTTTGGACTGCTCGTTGAGGGCATCGGCGACCTTTTGGACCCAATAGCGCGGCATCGAGGTGTTGACCTCGCTGGCCAACTCGATGAAGCGCGCGGTGTAGTCGAGTGATTTGAGCTTCCACGACAAGTACAGCGGGTCAATGGGGATGCAGTGGCCGCCCAAACCGGGGCCAGGGGTAAACTTCATAAAGCCGAACGGTTTGGTGGCGGCTGCCTCGATGACCTCCCAGGCGTTGAGCCCCAGGCGATCACACATCAGCAGGACCTCGTTGACCAAGCCAATATTGACAGCGCGGAAGGTGTTTTCGAGCAGTTTGGCCATTTCGGCCGCTTCGGGACTACTGACCGGCACAATGGTTTGCATTGCCGAGCCGTACAACGCCTTGCCTGCTTCGAGACACGCCGCGGTGATGCCGCCCATGACTTTGGGGGTGTTTTGGGTGGTCCAATCGGTGCGGCCCGGATCGACCCGTTCGGGCGAGAACGCCAAGAAGACGTCCCGACCAATCACAAAGCCGCGTTCTTGGATGCGCGGCAGAAAAATCTCACGCGTGGTGCCGGGGTAGGTCGTGCTCTCGAGCACAATCAGTTGACCAGCGCGCAGGTGCTGGGCAATGTTTTCGGCCGAAGTCAGCACCGCAGACATATCGGGGTCGCGCGTTTTGCTCAGTGGTGTGGGCACACAGACGCTGATTGCGTCCATTTCGTGCAGGCGACTCATGTCTGCAGTGGCGTCGAGCAGGCCTGCATTGACATAGTGTGCGACCGTCTCGGACGAAATGTCGTCGATATAGCTGACGCCGCTGTTGATCGTAGCGGCGCGTTCGGCACTCAGATCAAAGCCCGTGACGCGGAAGCCCGCCTCGGCAAAGACAATGGCCAACGGCAAGCCGACGTATCCCACACCGATAATGCCGATGCGGGCTTGTCGGTCCGTAATGCGTTCGCGCAGTTGTGCAAGGGAGGTCATGGCCACTCCAGATACAGTCAATTACCACAAATTATAGCACTAGCTCTCGGTGCTGGTGGGTTCGGCCAGCAGTGCTGCGAGATCGTCGCTCCTGCCCAACAGCACCAGAATGTCGCCGGCATGCACCTCGACGGTCGAGCCAGGGTGCCCAAAAACCTCGCTGTCGCGTTGAATCGCCAGCACGGTGACGCCGTTGGGGGTTTTCCATTGGATCGTCCCCACCGGCTGACCGATGCACGAATGTGGCGCACGTGCGGTCACCACGTGCTGTGTCGACGTGAGTACGATGGTCTCGATGATGTTCTTCGCAACCAGTGTCTGCGCCACTCTGATGCCCATGTCGCGCTCGGGGTAGATGACCCGGTCGACACCAATCCGTGACAGAATTTTGCCGTGTATGGCGCTTTTGGCTTTGCACACGATGTGGCGCACGCCGAGGTCTCGGAGCATTTGGGCAATCATCAGGCTCGCTTCGATATCGGTAATGCCAATCACCACGGTATCGTACTCGGCAATACTCAAGGACTGCAGAATCGCTTCGTTCACTTCGGGTACCGTCACCACTTCGGCCAAGGTATGCATGTGCGCATTGACCATTTGTTCGTCGATGTCGATGCCCAACACATGATGGTCGAGCGCTGCCAACGTCGTCGCAACGGCCGAACCGAACAGACCAAGGCCAATGACGGCAATCTGTGACTGCATCACACACTCCTATCCAATCATCAAGTTTTCTTCGGGGTAATGCAGGCTTCGCGGTCTGTTGCGTTGCGACAGCGCATAAAACACCGTCAGCGGTCCCAACCGCCCAATCGACATCACCAGGATCAGGATTGCTTTGCTGGCGGTACTCAACTGTGCGGTGATGCCGAGCGAAAACCCCACCGTGCCAAAGGCCGACACCACCTCGAAGAGCAACACAAAGACATCGTGGCGATCAAACAGCGCCAGCAGAAAGGTCGCCACAAAGACCACGGTCGCAGCCAACACAATCACCACAAAGGCGCGCACAACCAGATCTTTGGCGATGGTGCGCCGGTAGACCTGGATTTCGCGTTCCCCGCGAAACAACGCCACCAGCATGAGATAACTCGTCGCCACGGTGATGGTTTTGATGCCGCCACCCGTCGAACTGGGCGACGAACCGATAAACATCAACACCACAAACAGCGCCTGCGTCGCTTGGCCTAGTAACGGCAAGGGGACCGTGTTCATCCCGGCACTGCGGGTGGCAGAACTATTGAACACACTGGCCATCACCTGCTCGAACGGGGTCAGCTCGGCGTAGGCCGGCCCGCCGTACTCGCCCACATACATCAGTACGCTACCAACCACAATCAGGGCGAGGGTGGTCGTCAGCACCAACTTGCTGTGGAGCGACAGTTTGCGCCAGACACCACGTTCTTGGATGAGATTGAGCAACACAAAAAATCCCAACCCACCGGTGATGAGCAGCATCAGCACCGTCAGCTGTACCCCGAGATGTGTTTGGTAGCCAATGAGGCTGTTGCCGAACAGGTCAAAACCCGCATTATTGTAGGCAGATATCGCGTGGAAGAAGCCCCGAAAAAGCGCTTCGTCACCGGCCATATCCCCCGCAAAAAACAGACTCAACAGCACGCCACCGACGAACTGTACCGCCAGCGAACTCACGATAATCGTCACCACTAAGGGCACGATGCCGTCGACCGAGTGGTGGTTGAGCGCTTCTTTGAGGATGATGCGTTCGCGGATGGTGATGCGTTTGCCCAGCAAAATCGCCATAAAACTGGCGATGACCATGAACCCAATCCCACCGATTTGGATCAAACCAGCCAACACAACCTGTCCAAAGCGGCTGAGGTCGCTCCCCGGGTCGACCACCACCAGCCCTGTCACGCACAGCGCCGATGTCGCCATGAACAGCGCATCGATGAACGGCAGTCCGACCCCATCTGCACTGGATTGCGGCAGCATGAACAGCGCCGTCCCCAGGCTGAGGCTGATGAGAAAAACGCCGGCCAGGAGTTGCGGTGGCGTGATACGGCGTGCGCGCCAGGCTGGTCCCATCAGCGCTCCGTTCGTGCACGTGCCGCGATGAAGCCACGGCCCGGATTGAGTTTATCGTCTGGGTCCCAACTGCGCTTGAGCTGCTCCATGATGGCCACGCCCGCAGGTGCAGGACCCCAGCGATCGGGGTGTTCACCGACTTCCACCACTGCGTAGCCGGTATAGGGGGAAAGCTTCGCCCTGAGGTCCACCACGTCGTCCGCTGCGACACCAAACAGCCGTACCAGGCCCACCGTCGGCAGGAGCTGGATCGCGGCCGCCCGCCCGACGTGGCGTTGCAGCAGCGGGATGACCGCTGCCATGTGCTGTGCTGGCACGCCGATGCGCACTTGCGTGCGCGTGCTTGTGCTGAACGGTTCGTTGAGCAACGGCTCCCAGGCGCGCGTCTCGTAGTCGTCGTAGGTGCTCGCCTGCTGGAGTGCATGTGCCACCTGCCGGGCCACCATGGCCGTCACACCGGTCCAGCGCGCGAGCAAGGTCACCACGCCGTTTGCGTCGGTGTGGATGAGCAGTGCGGCCGGGTTGAACGGTCGTTCGCGCAACTGGTAGGCCAGTGTGTGGGCATGCGCCAGGTCGCGACAGACAAACGATAGGCTTTGGTCAGCGTTGGGCAGTGGTGCAATCTTGAACGACACCTCGGCGATGACCCCGAGGGTCCCCAGCGCGCCGATATGCAGCTTGTGCATGTCGTAGCCGGCGACGTTTTTGACCACTTTGCCGCCGCTCTTGATGATGCGGCCGTCGCCGGTCACGGTGTGCATGCCCAATACCCAGTCGCGTGGGGTGCCGGCGCTGTGCCGCAAGGGTCCACTCAGGCCGGCTGCCAACAGCCCACCGATGGTGGCGCTGTGATGCTGCGGGGCATCCCAGGGCAACCATTGGTTATTGGGCTTGAGCAGTTCCTGCAACGCGCCCAGGGTTATCCCAGCGCCGACGGTAATCGTCAAATCCGATGGGATATAGTCGCTGACGACGCGCAGCTGTGTCGTGTCGATGACCGTGCTGTCGGCCCTGGCTGCGTTGCCCAACGCCTGATGGCTGCCGCTGCCGCGCGGCAAGAGTGGCCCGCGGTGTTCGCGGATCTGGCTGGCGAGCTCTTGGATGGTGCTGGGTCGGTACATCTGCTGCTCCTAGATCCACGCGCCTGCGGCGAGGGCATTGGCAGCCCCGCGGGCGTGTTTGATATCGCCGCACGAAGCGCCGGTGGGGATGAGTTTGCACGGGTTCATCACGCCTACTGCATCGAAGCAGGCCCGCATTTGGCGCATCGCCCACAAATCTTCTTCGTTGAACAGCAAACTCATGTAGTCGCGCTTTTCGATGCCGATGCCGTGTTCGCCGCTGATTGATCCGCCCACGCGGATACACTCGCGCATGATTTCTTCACTCGCTGCAATCGCACGGTCGATAATCCCCGGCTCGCGGATGTCGAACAAAATCAGCGGGTGCAGGTTGCCGTCGCCGGCGTGGAAGATGTTGACGATATGTACGCGCTGGCGCTTGGCGACCTCACGCGTCAATTGGAGCACCTCGGTCAAGCGCGAGCGCGGCACTACGCCGTCTTGGATGTGGTAGTGCGGTGCCAAGCGAGCACAGGCGGCCAGGGCACCTTTGCGACCCGCCCAGAGCTTTTTGCGTTGCTCGTCGTCCTTGGCGGCGCGCAGTTCGCGGGCTTCGAAGTGGCGACAGATGTATTCGATGCGGGCGGTCTGATCTTCGATTTCTTCGTCTGTGCCGTCGATTTCGATCAACAGCACGGCCTGCGCGTCGAGCGGGTAGCCGGCGTGGACGGATTGTTCGACCAGCGCGATGCCCTGGCCCTCGAGCATTTCGAGCGCCGCCGGGATTACGCCCTGGGCCACAATGGCCGACACGGTATCAGACGCGCTGTCGAGGTCGTCGAAGATGGCCAAAAACGTTTTGACGCCCTCAGGATTGGGCGTCAGGCGGACCGTTATCTCGGTCACCATGCCCAATGTACCCTCGCTGCCGACGATGACGCCGAGCAAATCATAGCCGGGTCGATCGGGTGCAGTGGTGTCGATGTGCAAGATGCTGCCATCTGCCAGCACGACCGTGGCGGCCAGGACGTGATTGGTGG
>QWQY01000008.1 GCA_003670675.1 Chloroflexota bacterium | reverse complement strand
GTCAAGTAGTATTCGTTGGTCAGCGGGTTGGGGGTGACGCGTGGCAGTGCATTGCGGGCCCAGGCCAGCGAGAGCACCATGATGCCGCTGTTGGCCTCGCTGATGAGCGCTTGGTCGGGCGTGCAGTTTTTGGACTCGACAATCGCCGTTACTTGATCGGCGTCATCCCGCACAATGCGGCCGTACTGATGCGGCGCTGGCACCGCAAAACTCAGTATGCTCAATGCTGCGTTGTGGGCATCTTTGTCGGCCAGCAGGGCACGAATCGTGCTCGGTTGGATGAGTGGGGTGTCGCCGAACAGCACAATCACGTCGCCGCTGTCTGCATCGACCGCGGGGAGCGCTTGGAGCAACGCATGACCGGTCCCCCGTCGCTCGTGTTGGGCGACGTAGACGTGTTGGTTGCCACAGATTGATTGGATGGTAGCGAGGGTGTGTGGGGCGACCACGATACAGATGGGTGCGGTCGAGACGTGTTGGGCGACGTCAATGATGCGCGTGAGCATCGGTCGACCGGCGAGTTGGTGGAGCACTTTGGGGGTTGCAGACCGCATCCGGGTGCCATCGCCTGCAGCGAGGATAACCACAGAACGGGTCTGGGAGGGGTGCGTCATGGTTCGGCTCGTGTCCGCATGATGCGAAAAAAGTTGGCTGCCAGACTAGGATTCGAACCTAGACAGACGGATTCAAAGTCCGTAGTGCTACCATTACACAATCTGGCATCAACGTTGAACAGTATACCACACGGAATCGCAGTCTGGAAAGTACGACGCACAAATTCCTCGAACACGTCGTCTGACCGCAGGTGCACCGGACTAATCGCGGTTGCGCACACGCGTGCGTGATTTGTTATTGCTATAGACAAACCAGCCCAGTGCCACCATCAATATACCGATGAGTTGGATCCGTACCGATGCCAATGTCGCCAATGCCGCTGCACTCACCGGCAACACAGTAACCATCCACGTGTAGAACATCGCTGGCAATGCGACGATGTCTGAGGCATATGCGCCGAACCCATACGGCCCCGCAAACACCACGATCAACTGCGCCGCTATCAAGACCGTCGACACCATGGCCACCAACCCGATGGCAAAAGCCAACAACGATGCCCACCATGGTTGTCGCTGCGGTCCGGCAGAGACCGCGTGATCGGCAGCAATCGCCAGCAACGCTGCGGTCAATGCCGCTGGTGCCGTGTGTCGCGTGATGGGTGAGAGGTGGCTGTCGATGAGGCTGTTTTGGGCGGCGTAGTCCGAACAAGCGGTACAGTCGACCAGATGGTCGAGGACGTCGAGTTCGGCAGATTCGCCGATGGCGATGCGGGTGCGGATGTCGTTACAAATCGTCATACCGGGCTCCTTGGGTCGGCTCACGCCAGATGTGGGTACTGTGTACTGATGAGATCTGCCATTCGTTCTTTGCCACGTCGGATGTGGCTTTTGACCGTGTTGAGTGGGATGTCCATGATATCGGCGATGTCTTGGTACTTGAGGTCCTCGAAGTAAAACAGCGTCAGCGCTTGGCGATACTGCGGTTCGAGTTGGTCGATGACCAACCGCAACGCCTGCCCGAGTTCTTTGTGCTCGAGCACACTGGCAGGGTCGTTGATTATCGACGTATCGGGTACTTGTCCGATCAGATCTCGTTCGTCGTCGCCCTGGTCTGTCGATGGGAGGATCTGCTGGACCTGGCGTTTGCGGCGACGTAACTCATCACGACCAAGATTGATTACCATGCGATAGAGCCAGGTGGTGAAGCGACTTTCGCCGTTGTACTGCCCAATCGCCCGATACAATCGGATAAAGACCTCTTGGGTCAAATCTGCGGCGTCGTCGGCATTGTGGAACACCGTCATCGCCAGACTAAACACATAGTGTTGTTGACTCATCACGAGCTGTTCGAGGGCATCGCGATCGCCGCGTTGGGCGAGCTTGATGAGCTCTGCAGTAGGCTCGGCCACGTAGCACTCCTCGGGTAACTGTCGTTCGGTACCGTTATGCTACCATGAATGACGCTCTCGATTGTGATTTGTTGCAGGGATTTGATTATGCTGACGCGAGATTTCACCGCGACGACATTCATCGTCCAAAATGCGGCCACCCTCCTGCTCTGGCATCGCAAACTACAGATGTGGCTGCCGCCCGGCGGGCACATTGATGCCAATGAGTTGCCGCACGAAGCTGCCATCCGCGAAGTCTGGGAAGAGACCGGTCTCCATATCGCCTTGCACAGCGAACCGCGCACGATGGGGAGCGTCATTGTCCTGCCGCAACCCCACTGCATCCTCCTCGAGCCCATTGGGCCGGACCACGAACACATCGACCTGATCTACTTTGGACGGGTCATCGGCGGCACACTTAATCCGTCGATCCGCGAAAGTGAAGGGGTGCGTTGGCTGACCCACGCCGAACTCGACGACCCCGCCATCGCCGAAGATATTCGGGTGTTGGGACGCGCGGCGATAGCCAACTACTAACTACTAACTACTAACTACTAACTACTAACTACTATTTAATGGTTGTTTTTTGGCACAAAAAAACTGAGGCGTGAGCCTCAGATCAATACCGTGTATAAATGCGTAGTGCAGAACACCCAGAGGAACACATCTGCCGTTGCTGTCTCTCGACCCTGGCGGGGTTCAACATGTATCTGCCGTTCTGCACCGTGTGCATTATAGCCGTGTGGAATGCCCGGTGTCAACTTGGCCCAAAAAGACCACCACCCAGAAATACAGCGCCAAATCAGTCACAAAGAAAAACTGATCGACCATGCCATGTACCACCGTGCCGAGCACGATAGCCAGCACGACCGGCGCGTGTGGCGCCGGCTGTTGCACTGCACGGCGTACCGTGCTGACGACCAGCGCACCGATTGCCAACACACCGACGGGACCGAGGTTGAGCCAGGCGTCGAGGAGCAGATTGTGGGGATGGGCGGCGTATTGCTCACTGGTCCCCACCAGGACGGGGGCAATGATGCTGTGCCCGTATTCGGGATTATGATAAAAATAAAACTGCCCCAACCCGAGGCCCCACGGGCGGAGCTGGATCCAACGGATTGCCTCTTGCCAGAGCAAGATGCGTGCATCGAAGCTACCGGCGCTCGCCCCACGTGTCACGAGTGTCAATGCGATACCAGCAATCCCCGCGATCAGGATAGCCCCGATGATCCACGGGCGGCGCTGCATCGTGTCGGCACCATAGTGATAGACCGCAATGACGGCGCCGGCGACCAGGGTCGCCAACCAGGCCCCGCGCGAGAACGAGACCACGATCCCCACGGCTATGACGCCCACCCACAGCCAGCTGGCGCGGATGCGCACCACAGGCCATAGGGTGCAGAGCAACGCGAGCGGTAGGATGCGCTCGAGGAACAACCCGAGATTGTTGGCATGGCCATAGACCGAAGCGACCCGGCGGATATTGCCCGTCGCCACGACGTTGTCGGCGAACACCCGTTTGCTCCCCAACCAGGGCACCAGATCGACCCCGAGGTACTGCAAGATGCCCAATGCTGCGACGACCCCGGCACTGACCACCAGGCTGTGGACCAAGGTGGTCAAGATGACCCGGTCACGTTGCATGCTGCTCCGCATCAGAAAGAGCCAGATGATGGGCTCGATGATGACCCAACGGAGTGTCCGCAGGGCTTCGCCACGCCCCTCGGGCAATGCCCACAGGATGCTGACGGCGGCCGATCCTGCGAGCAGAGCTACCCAGAGGTCGCTCCGGCGGAACGTGATATCGAGCGACCGGCGCTGGAGCGTCGTGATGCCCCAGCCGAAGCAGGCAACCACCAAAACGAACTCGTGAATGGGGATGGCCGCGCTGGCAGTCAGTGCGACCGGGATGAGTGCAAACGGGGCGGTTGCAGGCACCAGACACAGCAACACCGCCGGTACGACCCACGCAATCATCACCAGCGTGAGCAACGCAGCCGCTTTGAGGGGCAACGGACCAAGCTGTAACGCCAACAGTGCCACGATGGTCAGTGGCCACGGTGATGCCGCGATAGAAGAACGCAGTCGGTCAACCATGGCTACCACGCAGCCTGGATCATCGACTCCCACTGGGCTGTGGTGGGGACGATAGGCGACAAGTTGATGAGACGCTCTTCACCGCGGAACAAAGCAATCAGCTCGGCCACGCTCGGCGAGTGAGGAGCAATCAACGTACGCAGGTTAGGTGCCCCACAATCCAGCATGAAGCGCTGCAGTGTCGCCGGCAGGTCACCGACCGTGCACCCGAACGCAGCGGCGATACGGGCCGTTGCAACGGGTCGGGCGGGTGCCACGAGTGCCATGATTTGTGGCATCAGGACGACGCAAGCCGGTCCATGCGGCACATGATACGCACCGCCGAGCGCATGCCCGACCGCGTGACCGAGGTGTAGTCGCCCACTGAGAAAGGCCATGCCTGCGATGGTGGCTGCATTGCTCATGGCGGCGCGGTCGGTCGGGTTGTGCCCGTGGCGTACCAAGCGCGGCAGCGCAGAGACGATGATGTCGATGGCGGCACCCGCCAGCGCGTCGCTCATGGGTGACGACATGGTCGACGTGAGTGACTCGAGGCTGTGCGCCAAGGCATCCATGCCGGTTGCCATGGTGAGCGCAGCAGGCATTGTCGCAGTCAAATCGGGGTCGACGAGCGCTACCGCCGGGGTGAGCACCGGGTGGCGAATAAGCAGTTTGCGCTGCGTGCTGGGTTCGGTGACGATGGCAACAAACGTCACTTCGCTGCCGGTGCCCGCAGTGGTGGGCACCGCGATAAGCGGGAGCATCGCAGCAGGCGTGGCACCGCCGCCGTGGTAAAAGGGCGCGATGTGCTGCACATCGTGGGCGCGGAGCAGTCCAACGGCCTTGGCGGTATCGATGGCGCTCCCGCCGCCCACGGCGACGATGCCGTCGATGCGGTGCTGGGCAGCCCAGGCCGCGAGCTCTTGGATGGTGACGGCCGATGGGTCGGGTTCGACTGCGGTCGAGCGTACCACCGTGAGCCCAGTAGCGCTGAGTGCAGCCTGGATGGCGTTGCCGGCTGGTGTGTCCGCAAAAAACGGATCGATGAGCAACATGACGACCGACATCCCAAGACCTTTGGCTTCGCTCCCAACCGACGCGATGACCCCAGGGCCGGTGATAACGCGGGTGGCGCTGAATTGTGATTGGACGCTCATAGTGACCTCTTTATAGGGAGAAAAACGCGGTACATTGCCGCGGCGAGTGCGCTTGTCAACAGGATGGGTATGGCTGCCATCAGCCAGCGCAGAGGCTGGTCACGCCAGACGAGGAGCGCCGTCGGTGGTTGAGCGATCCCACTGACGGTGATGTGGTGCAATCCGTCGGGTAAGCCGCGTGCCAAGACTGCGTCGCCGCTGCCGGTCGAGACGTACGCTGCAGGGCCGTCGTCGATGGCGACGCTCAAATCGGCGGCCAGCCCGCGGATGCCCACGCCGGTGCCGGTGAACGCGATGCGGTAGCGGTCGCCACCCAGTGGTTGGATGGCCGGGTGCGACCAGTCATGACTGCCGGCGCCGGCGTAGCTTGGCTGTTGCAATGCCAATTGGATAATCCCGTATCCCGGGTATGGGGCGAAATCCGGTGCCATGATGGAGAAGTACGGCGTCGGATTGGCTGGGTCAGCCGCGGGACCGCCCCAACGAAGCATCCACAGATTCATGACGCCGAGCCACGGCCATTCGGTGCGTGCACGGGCGAGTTGGTCGACGATGTAGGTGCCTTTCTGGGTCTCGCTCACGGGCGGTCCCCAGATGGTGCGTCGTTCTGGTGGGATGCTATCGGGCGCGCTGTTGTAGCCGAATTCGCTGACCCAGACGGCGGTGGCGTCGTCACCCGCTTGGAGCATCACTTCACGCAGCATCACAATGCGCGAGACGTCTATGCGTGTGTCGATGGGGCGATCGAGCTCGGCCCAGGGGCGCAACGGGTTCCAGCGCAGGCGCACATAGCGGTGTTCATCGGGTGGTTGGCCCAACCCATATGCCTGGGCCGACATGATGTCGAACGCAGGGGCTGCGCCGGCGCGGTAGCACGCGGCCAAATAGTCGAGCTCGCTCATTGGGGCGATGCGCGGCTCTTTGCCGTCGGTGGGTGAGAGACTGGGGAAGAGGATGACGACTTTTGGGTTGGCCGTGCGGGCAGCAGTACTGGCGCGCGTCAAGAGGTCGGTGAAGGCGATGGGGTCGGGGAGCTCCCAGTTCCACTCGTATGCCAGATTCGGTTCGTTCCAGAGCTGGATGTACTGGACGTCCGGGTACCGACCTGCGACGGCGGCGACGAAGCGGGCATAGTCATCATAGTCGTCGGGTGGCCCCGTCGAGTCGCCGTTTTCTGCTAACCCTGCCTGAAACTTGGCCGATGCTGCGGCGCGTGTACGCGCCCAGGCGGGTGGGCGGTCGATGCGGACGATGAGTTCGATGTGGTGTTTGGCTGCCATTGCCACGATGAAGTCGTACTTGGTCCACGAGCTGTGTGCATCGCTCGAGTTGCGCCGGTCCGTAAAGTCACCGCGGGCGTGGATTTCGACGTCCTCCCAGGGCATCTGGATGCGCGCATAGCGTGCGCCCAGCTGTGCCGCTGCCACAAACGAGCGTTCGACCACGGTGGGGTCGGGCTCGTATTGGATGTTGTACAAGTTGACACCGAGGTGCGCTGCAGCAGCGGCCGGTGACGGCGTATTGGTGGGAGCGGTAGCAATCCCACGGTGCCATGCGTTGTCGAGGATGGTCGACGTGCAGAGCAACACAACACAACTGATCCACGGCAGATGGAAGCGTACGAAGCGGTTCATGGCGCACCTTGCCATTCTTTGACGATGCGGGCCAGCGCACCTTCGACCGGGTACATCGCGTAGCGATTTTCGCCCGTGCCATAGACGACATCGCGGAAAACATGGAAGCCGAAATTGGCACCGGGTGTCGCACGCATTTGCCATGCCAATGCAATAATCACATCACGTGGCATCGTCGTCGTGGCGTGGCCTATCAATGCATCGGTTATCCGCGCAGTGGTGTCGACTGATTCTAGGAAATTGCCGGCCCGGAGCCGGTTCGCTATCCCAGCAAGGACAGCTTGTTGGCGATGCATACGTTCGAAGTCGTTGTCTGGATGACGAATCCGACTGTAGGTCAATGTGGTCATCCCGTCCATCGTAAACGTCCCGGGTTCGAACGATACTTCGCGGAACTGATAATCCATGGTGGGGAAGCGCGGGTCATACAGGCTTTTGGTGACTTGCACGGGAACACCACCGAGCGTATCGATGACATTCATGAAGCCCTGAAAGTCCACCAAGATGGTGTAATCGATGGGCACACCGACGACCTGACTAATCGTCTGTTGGGCCAGGGCGAACCCGCCACCCAATGCCGGGTAGACGTCGCCGTAGACATGGGCTGCATTGATACGTGCCCAGCCGTAGCCCGGGATCGACACCAACAGGTCACGTGGGAGCGATAGCATCGAGATCCGCTGCTGGGCAGGGTCGATGTAGAGCAATAGGATCGAATCCGTACGCGACGGTGTTGATTCGCCTGGCCGACGATCAGAACCCAACAAAAGGATGGTGACCGGTTGTGAGAATGTGGTCAGCACCGGGGCAGGCTGGGTGGGCTGATCTGTGGTCATGGTTGGGATGATGGCAGTGGGGAGTGGTTCGGGAGCGGTGCCGCGTGATGTACTGATGACCCCGAGGTTGGTGTAGATGCGGGCGGCGTTGCGGATGAGTGCGGCACCATCGCCGCCGTAGATGGCGAGCAACGCCACCAATGCGCCACCGACGACAATCAGCGCCCAGGTAAACACACCAAACGTGCCAGCAGGTGGACGTGCGATGTGCTTGGCTCGCACAGGGGCGGCAGGCTCTGGTTCGGTGGGGTCGGGTGGAGCAGGGGGTGTGACGACGGAGGGCGCAGTCGGTGCGTCGGAGCGTTTGAGAAGCATGGCCAGCATCTCGCGGGTAGATGCACGGATGCGGGGCGACAGCAATCCCCCCAAGAGGGTCTGATGCGTACCATAGAGTGCATGGGTGCAATCGACACATTCGGCGAGGTGTGCATCAACGAGGAGTTGTTGTGGACTGCCGGGGGTGAGTTTTTGGGAGCGCACCAGTGCGCGGATGCGTTGGCAGTCGTTGGACATAATTGTATCCACACCGAACGGTTTGTTGGTTAGCGCGTATTGTAGCATGTTCTGCTTTGACATGACCAGTTCCATGTGCTACGATATGTAGGCGATGGCGACGTCGCCAAGTGGTAAGGCAGAAGTCTGCAAAACTTCCATTCACCGGTTCAAATCCGGTCGTCGCCTCCATTGACCCCTTCGGAATCGTTGCCGGTTCTGCAGGGGGTTTCTCTTTTGGTGGTGCGAAGGAGGTCTCCATGACCGGCATTGACATCACGACCCTCGACTACGATGCGCTCTGTGACCTGCGCGATGCGGTTGCACAGCGGATTTTGGAGCTCAAGCATTCCCCGCAACTCCGCCTCGAGGACTCGCTCCGACTGTTCGAAGAGACCAAACTCGCCCTGAGCGAGCGTGGTGTGACCTGGTACTCGCTCGAACGCTGGCAGTGGATGGACGGCGAGGTGCGCTTCTGGGTCAATCCCACCGATCAGGGACGCTATGCGACGGGCTGGTTCCCGCTCAATGACATCATCGCGTGGCTGACCAACCAGGGGCCAATCGTGCGCGGGCACACGCCAACGAATGGCGGTGATATCCCCATTCAGTGGATCGCCGTCGATGGTGACCGAGATTGATATGGACCGCGAGCGAGAACACCAGCGTGTGACCAGACCTACACGGCATGCCGTGGCGGTGGTTTGGTGTGGGAGGGTACCGTGCCGTTGACCGCAATCCAATCACTCGAAGCCCAACATATCGGTGTGGCCATCGTGTCGTACAACACTGCCGACCTGCTCCGCGCGTGTTTGCAATCGTTGGCAGACTGCACGGTCGATGTCGGTGTCGTGGTGGTCGACAACGGCTCGACAGACGAAAGCGTGGCCATGATGGCGCGCGAGTTCCCGCTGGTGACGGTCCTTGTACCGGGCGAGAACCTGGGATTCGCCCGCGGGACCAACCTGGCGATGCGCCGTCTGCTGGCCGATGCGCCTGCGTTGCAGTACGTCTTGATGCTCAATCCCGACACCGTCGTGCACGCCGGCGCGCTCGAGGAGCTCCTGGCATTTGTCGTTGCACACCCGCGTGTCGGTGTCGTGTCGCCGCGGCTGGTCAATCCGGATGGGTCGTTGCAGCGCGGGGTTTTTCGCTTCCCCACGCCGCTGATGACGCTGTTTGACCTGTTCCCGCCGGGCGAGGTATTGCCCGGGCGGTTCTATGATTCGTGGTGGCATGGGCGCTATCCCCAAGAGGCCGCTGGTGCGGCACCGTTTGCGGTGGACCACCCATTGGGTGCGGCGATGCTGACCCGGGTCTCGCTGTTGCAGACGGTGGGCATGCTGGACGAAGACTACTTCATGTACGTCGAAGAAGTCGATTGGTGCATGCGCGTGCGCCGCGCCGGATGGGCCATCTGGCAACAACCGGCGGCAGTGATAACGCACGTGGGCGGTGCATCATCGCGCCAGTTCCGCGCTGCCATGACCCTGGCACTCTGGCGCAGTCGGATGCGCTACTGGCAGCGCTGGGCAACGGCCCGCGAGCTCTGGTGGCACCGGTTTTTCTTGCGCATGGGGTTGTGGCGCATGCGATTCGTTGCCACGACCGCGCGCCGCCGCGGGGTGTTGAGCGCCGCCCACGAGGCCGAATTGCAGGCCGTCTATCGCACATTGAGTATGCTATGACCGTGCCGCTGAGTGTGGCGATTATCGCCAAAAACGAAGCACGCCATCTGGCCGCTGCTTTGCAGAGTGTGACCGGTTGGGTGGCCGAGGTGCTGGTGTTGGTCGATGCAGCGACGAGCGACGACACGGCGGCCATTGCGGTCGCACACGGCGCACGGGTCGAAGTGGCGGCGTGGCGCGGGTTCCCCGCACAACGGAATCTCGCGTTGGAACTCTGCCAACAGCCGTGGGTCTTTTTTTTGGATGCCGACGAGCGGGTCGAGCCTGCGTTGCAGCAGGAGTTGATAACGCTGATCAAAACCGCGCCGGAGGAACTGTCCGGCGCCTGGGTCCCGCGCCACAACGTTTTTTTTGGGCGGGCACTGGTGGGCGGTGGCTGGTACCCCGATCGGCAGTTGCGCCTATTGCGGCGCGGCGCGGCGCAGTATGACCTGGCGCGGGCTGTGCACGAAGTAGCCACCGTGCGGGGTGATTGTGTGGTGCTGGATGGGCACATTCGCCATCTGAATATCGAGACATTCGCCGAGTTGTGGCGCAAGCAGGCCGATTATGCACGGCGCGAGGCGCAGACGTTCGCTGCCCAGGGACGGCGTACGCGCCTGCGCAATTATGTCGGCGCGCCGTTGCGCGAGTTCCGCCTGCGCTATCTGACCAACGGCGGTTGGCGCGATGGCTGGGTCGGATTGGTTTTGGCGTTGGTGATGGCCTGGTATGCCGCACAGACATTTGTCTATTTGGCACGTCTGGATGGAGGGTCCCGATGACAACACAACCGGTGCGCGATGCGGCGCTCGCTGTCGATGTGGTCATTGTGTCGTGGAACACGCGTGACCTGTTGCGTGATTGTCTGCGCACGTTGCTAGCCGAAGACGTGGTGCGCCGGGTAGTAGTGGTCGACAACGGGTCACACGATGGCAGTGCGACGATGGTCGCTGCCGAGTTCCCCGAGGTGGTCTGTATCGCCGAGCGCACCAACCATGGCTTTGCCGGTGGCAACAACATCGGGTTGCGGGTGGTGTTGGCAGATCAGACTGCGCCGTATATCTGTAGCCTCAACCCCGACACACGGGTCCAGCGCGGAGCTATCCAACGCATGGTCACGTATTTGGCGGGACACCCCGAGGTGGTCGGCGTTGGTCCTTTGTTGCGTTACGGCGATGGCAGCTGGCAATCTTCGCGGCGTCGGTTCCCCACCTTGGGGACATACCTGGCCGAAAGCACACCGCTGGCACAGTGGTGGCCGCGCAATCGCTGGATCGCGCACTATCACATGGCCGACGCGCCGCATGATGCCATCACCGCCGCGGATTGGTTGGTCGGTGCGGCGCTGGTGGTGCGCAGTGCGCGGGTGCGTGCAGTCGGACTGTTCGACGCAGGGTTCGCCCTCTACTCCGAAGAACTCGAATGGCAGCGCCGTCTGACCGACGGGCAATCGGGCCGTATGGTCTATCTGCCTGGCGCAGTCATCGAGCATTACGAGGGGCAGAGCAGCAGCCAAATCCCCACCCAGCGCCTGGTCTGGTTTGTCGGGAGCAGGCTCCGTGACGCGCAGTTGGCGTTGGGGAGCGGTATGCGCATGCTCATCCAGGTTGCCTATCTGGCGATGTACGGCGCGGAGTGGCTGAGCGAGGCGTTCAAGTGGCTCATCGGGCATCGCCGTGCGCTCCGTGCCGACCGGCTGAGGACCTACACCGCGGTCGTGAAAGCTGTCATACAGTGGCGCATGGCGCCGGTGCAGATATGGTAGGATGGTTGCGTCCCAGCCCGGTGTGATGTGTGTGATACGTGGGTCTCGTTCGAGCCCCCCGCAATAGACGAAGGAGATTATTGTGCGACTCGTGACCATGCAGACCAAAAGCGGCAGTGTACACATTGGTGCCCTGCGCAACAACGACACCGAGATTGTCTTGCTCGACAGCGTTGCTTCGTCGATGCTCGAACTCATCGACGGCGGCGCCGATGCATTGGCCCGTGCCAAATCAGCGTTCGCGGCAGCCGCAACGGTCCTCAAACGCGCCGACGTGACGTTGCTGGCCCCCATCCCACGGCCCAAGCAGAACGTGATGTGCCTCGGGATGAACTACGTGGCGCACGCCATCGAGTCTGATCTGGCGCGCGGGCGCGAACCAAAGCTGCCCGAGTTCCCCGTCTTCTTCTCCAAAGCACTCAACTCGGTCTGTGGTGACGGCGCCGAGGTACCACTCGACCCCAACGTAACCAGCCAGCTGGATTACGAGGTCGAACTGGCCTATATCTTCGGCAAGACCGCCAAGAACGTCAAAAAAGAAGACGCCCTCAGTTATGTCTTCGGCTACACCATTCTCAACGATATTTCGGCCCGTGACCTGCAGAACCGCCACCAGCAGTTCTTCAAGGGCAAGAGCCTCGACAACAGCGGACCCATCGGGCCCTGCATTGTCACCGCCGACGAAATCCCTAATCCGGCAGGCTTGGCCATCAAGTTGCGCTTGAACGGCGAAGAACGACAGCACTCCGACACGGGTGATTTGATCTTCGACATCCCAACCAGCATCGAATACCTGACCCTGGGCAGCACCATCGAGGCCGGCCAGATTGTCTGCACCGGCACCCCTGCCGGCGTCGGCATGGGCAAAACCCCGCAGCAGTGGCTCAAGGCCGGCGACGTGATGGAAGCCGAAATCGAGAAAATCGGTGTCTTGACCAACAAAGTCGTCAAAGCGTAGCAACAATCTGCGACAGACCGGAGCGCACGGGATGCACTGCATCCCGTGCGTTTTTCTGTGGGTCGTGATGTAGATGCCAGCGAAGTGGGGGTTCTTGTTGGGGATAACGCAGGGTTTATTGCAATAAACCCTGCTCGATACGCACCTGTTACGTCGTCTGCTCGGTACGCCCGATTTTCAGCACATACAGCAGCACGACCCCAGCCAGACGCAACCCACCGGCGACATACAGGGCAATGTGATAATCGAACTGGGTGGCCAAGAACGTCCCCACCAAGGGCATCGCCAAGGTGGCCACATAGCCGGTCAGCTGCTGGAGCGCGACAAATGACGGCACGCGGTCGCGCGGCATCGTCTCGAGTGCAAGGTCAAAAAAGACCAAATCCTTGCCCGAGCCGATGAATCCCGCGAGGCCGGCCAGTATCGTGATGAGCACAATCGACTCGGTCATCCCGGTCAACAGCGGGTAGAGCGACAACGCGATGGTCGATGCAAACAATACCGGCAGATTGCCCCGCTTGGCGCTGACCCGTGCCCAGACGAAGTACGCAATCAGCAGTACGCCACTGTTGACGGTGTTGACGAGCCCTATTTCGAAGTCGCTGGCCTCGACGACACGGACCCAATACAGTGGGAACAACGGCATCGCCATCCAGATCCCACAGTTGAACACAAACGTGGCGGTGATGTAGCGACTAAAGGCGGGCACCTCGCGCAACATCCCCACACTCTCGGTCAACAATGCCCGCAAACCGGTTTTGTGCGCTTGGCTACTAGGCGTGGTGTCGATGCTGATGCGCGACGAAAAGAAAAAGCTGAGCATTCCGCCCAAAAACGAAACGATAAACACGATTTGATAGTTTATGGGGAAGCTGAACTGCTCGAGCAACCAGCCCGCCCCTGCCACCGATATCGCCGTTGCCGCCCCCAACGTCGACCAGCGCCAACTCATCAACTGTTGGCGTCGCTGCGGGCCCGCTGCCGCCCCCATCACCACCGTAAACGTGATGTTGACGATGGTCTGTGGGATGGTTGCGATTGCCCACAGCACAATCACCGCGGTCGGAACATAGCCGATCGGCAAAAAGAACGGCAAGAGACCCGTGAGTGCATAGGTCGCCTGCACCCACACGCGCGCCCGCGAGTACCACGGCACGATGTCGGTTTGGCGCTCCAGCATGCGCCCAACCGGGATTGCCAGCAACAAACCGGTGAACGCCGGCATGGATGTCAGCAAACCAACCAACAACGGCGACGCACCCAAGCGGGCGAGGAACACCGCGAGGAATGTTGCAATCCCCCCGACGATCCCCACACCGATGCCGTCGATGATGACGCTCCGCTGATTGCGGATCATCACGACGTCTTCGTGTGCCAGGCCTTTGAGCGATCGGAACGGAGAGAGCATGGCTTCCTGAAATACAAAACCGGCGCTATACGCGCCGGTTTTGTCTGTATTGGACTAGGCGCGTTTGTTGAGGGATTCTTCCCAGGTTGGTTTGGTCGGGGTGACTTCGGGGTTTGGCTTGTGCCGGAACGCCAGCAAAATACCAATAATCAGGCCTACCAGGATCAGCCCATAGACGCCAGCAGCGACGATGGATTCGGTGAGGAATATCTTTATTCCGACGCTAATGAAGGGGTACGCAAATACCAGAATCGCAACTATGGTCCACGGCTTCTTCATGACGACTCCCAGATCATACGTATCATCGCCCCATAGTACCACAGCTTTGTGCACACGCTGCAACACTACATGATGTCGTAATGGTATGATGAGACGTCCATACGGATCACACAGCAAGGAAAAGCATGCCAGATATTCATGTGTTGGACGGCGGATTACGCGTCGTCATCGAAACACTGCCCCATACGCATTCGGTCTCGATAAGCTGCACTGTCTGTGTCGGCTCGGGCCACGAAGACGACTCCCAGAGCGGCATGGCCCATTTCATTGAACACTTACTCTTCAAAGGCACCCCACGCCGTCCGAATCCCAAAATCCTCATCGAAACCATCGAAGGCGTGGGTGGCATGATCGACGCCTACACCAACGTCGAATCGACTGTCTACTCGGTCAAAGTGGCCAACATTCACCTCGCCCGGGCAATCGACGTCCTCGCCGATATGCTCCAGCATCCCAATATGTCGGCGATTGATGTCGAAAAAGAACGTCGCGTCATCCTCGAAGAAATCAGTACCACCGCCGACAGCCCCGCCGAGCTGGTCCACTTGCTCGCCGACACCGCCCTCTGGGGCGAACAACCCCTCGGCCGCGACATCGCAGGCAGCGAGGCCACCGTCGGCGGCTTCAACCGCGATGCCCTGTATGCCTTCTACCAAAACGCCTACACCCGCGCCAATCTGGTCATCTCGGTTGCTGGGAACATCGACAGTGCCGACGTCCTGCGCCTCATCGGCGAGGCATTTGCCGACATGCCCGCTGGTACGCCTGCGGTTATCCTGCCGACCAAACCGGCACAAATCGGCCCCAAGGTGGCACTCCAGCACGACGACAGCGAACAAGTCCACTTTTGCATCTCGATGCTCGGGTTGGGCATGGACGACCCCGATCGGCGCGCCATGTTGGTCTTTGACGCCGTGGTGGGCGGCAATTCGACCTCGCGCTTGTTCCAAGAAATCCGTGAAGAACGCGCCTTGGCCTACACCATCGGCTCGTATAGCCGCGAATACCGCGACGCCGGCAAATGGGTCGTGTCGGCCAGTGTCGACACTGACGCCATCGTCGAGACAGTCACCGCCGTCATGACGGTCCTGCGTGATGTCAAAGCCCGCGGCCTCACCGAAGAAGAACTCACGCAGGTCAAAGAGCAAGTCAAAGGCGGCATCCTCCTGTCGCTCGAAGACACCATGTCTGTTGCCTCGCGCAATGGCTCGCACATGCTCCGCTACGGCCGCATTATCCCCGTCGAGGCCGTCATCAGCGAGGTCGAGGTCCTGACCCTTGCCGACATTACCCGTGTCGCCCAGCGTGTCTTGCAGCCCCAACACCTGCACCTCACCATGATCGGTCCGGTTACCGATACCGCAGACGTCGCCACGCAGCTCCATTTGTAGTCATTGGAAAACGATGCGCCGGCCCTCCTCGCACAGGAGGGCCGGCGTTTTGTGCGCAGACGCGTATCGACACGCCAGCGGGCAACATACATCGTGCGCGCGTTCGTGACCCCCATCACACGCATCGGCGTGCGGTGGGGTTTTTGATCTTTCCAATCAGTGATTGTGTGTGTCACCTAATGGGAACGACTGCACCGCCGCGCCTGCGGTCACCGCTAACCACAGAATAATCAACACAAAGCGCGCATTGGCACTGCGCAAGACCAGCCACGGTGAGCGGGCAAACGTGTACCACACGTTGAGTGCCAAATGGATTGCCAATGGCACCCAGGCAATCGCCATCAACAGCTGACTCGCACCCAACACAGGAATCGAAAAAATCGGCGTTGTAATCAGCAACACCAACCAGGCATCGACAATATAGACATCACGCAACGTTTTGGGCGGGATACGCGGCCAGCCATGCATCTTGGCGGCGATATACGCATGAAAAACCAACCAAATAAAACTCGTCATGAAAAAGATCTTGGGCACATCCGGCCCTTCCAGTACCAATGACGACTCACCGTGACGATGCGGATAGATATAATGAATCAACACATACCCGAATGCAAAAAACCACGACAGATACCGATTGTAGACAATCAACGTTTTCAAAGCCACGACACATCCCCTCTCAGGGCATCATGCGATGCCCATCATGCGATTACACGGTCTGCATGTTAGATGAAAGAGGGGAATGTTTTGGGCGGCGGGCTGGCGGGCGGTACGACTGCTGATTGCACAGGTAAATTGGACAGCCTCACCCGTGCGCCTCGTTGCAACCCCAGCCAGCCGCTGAGCGTTGTGCTCAGCACGAGCAGTGCCAACGCGTGCAAGGTTTCGTGGCTGATACGCGGGGTATGACCATCTGCCGGTGTGTTCTGGAGCATCGTGCAGACATAGTGTGCCGTGCCTGGCTGGGCCATCGGCTGGCAATCAGCAATACACCACAACGGGATACCAATGGCTGTCCAACACCACACGACGAAGAGGGTACGGAACAACCAGCGGCTGGTCTGGTGGTATTGCTGACGCATCAGCCCCATCGGCTACACCTTGTCCCAGAAGTGGCAGGCGGCCCAACGGCCGGGGGCTTTCTCTTCGAGGGCTGGTTCGTGGGTTTTGCAGATGTCTGTCGCCATCCAACAACGCGGGTGGAACCGGCAGCCGCTGGGCGGGTTCGACGGGCTCGGCACATCACCCTCGAGCACGATACGATCGCGGTGTGCAGTCGGGCGCGGTACGGGTACCGCGGCCTTGAGGGCTTTGGTGTAGGGGTGGAACGGTCGTGCAAAAACATCGGCACGGGGTGCGAGTTCGACCATTTTGCCCAAATACATAATCCCAATGCGGGTCGAGACATACTCGACCACCGCCAAATTGTGCGCCACAAACAGGTACGTCAAACCCAGATCACGCTGCAATTGGATGAGCAGATTGAGCACTTGTGCCTGGATGCTGACATCGAGCGCCGATACCGGCTCGTCGAGGACCAACAGCTCGGGCTCCATGATGAGCGCCCGGGCGATGCCGATGCGTTGGCGTTGCCCGCCCGAAAACTCGTGGGGGAAGCGTTCGAGCAGTGACGGCGACAACCCGACCTTCTCCATGATGGCCTGTAGTTTGACCTGTTGTTCGTCGCGGCTGCCCACCCCGTGGATGACCAGCCCCTCCGCGATGCTCTCGGCCACGGTACGACGGGGATCCAGCGACGCGTAGGGGTCTTGGAAGATGATTTGCATCTTGCGCCGGAACGCTTTTTGTTGGGCGCGGTTGGCCGACAACACCGGTGCCCCGTCGAACAACACCTGGCCGGACGTGGCGGGGATGAGGCGCAACAACGTGCGACTGACCGTTGTCTTGCCGCACCCGGATTCGCCCACCAAGCCGAGGGTCTCGCCCTTGTTGATGGTGAACGATACGTCGTCAACGGCGCGGACCTGCCCCGTCACACGGCGCAAGACACCGGTCCGAATGGGGAAGTATTTGACGAGGTTCTTGACCTCGAGCAGTGGTGTGCTCATCGTGCAGGTGCTCCCTCTGTGGCATACAACCAACACCGTACCTGCCGGCCCTCGTGCTGCACGAGCGGTGGTGCTTTGTCGCAGGCGGCGTAGCGTTTGGCGCACCGGTCCGCAAAGCGGCAGCCGAGCGGTGGGTCAATCATCATCGGCACCGTCCCCTCAATCGACTGCAGGGTGCGGTTGCTGGCATCGCCCAACACGGGCATCGAGTTGAGCAGTGCGAGCGAGTAGGGGTGCAGCGGTTCATCGAAGAGTTCGTGCACCGTGGCGTTTTCGACGATTTGACCGGCGTACATCACGATGACGCGGTCGGCCATTTCGGCGATGACCCCCAAATCGTGGGTAATCAAAATAATCGAGGTGTTGACGGTTTTGCGCAACTCACGCATCAGCTCGAGGATCTGGGCTTGAATGGTCACATCCAGTGCCGTGGTCGGCTCGTCGGCGATCAGCAGTTCGGGGTTGCAGGCGAGTGCCATGGCAATCATGATGCGTTGTGCCTGCCCGCCGGATATCTCGTGCGGGTACGAGTTCATCCGTTGTTCGGCGTCGGGCAAGCGGACCAATTTGAGCAGCTCGACGGTACGTACTTTGGCTTGCTCGAGAGTCATGTGCTGGTGGATCTGGAGCGCCTCGGTAATCTGACTGCCGACGGTATAGACCGGGTTGAGGCACGAGGTCGGCTGTTGGAAGATCATCGAGATTCGGTTGCCGCGGTAGGTACGCATCTGCTCTTCGGACAACGACCGCAAGTCGGTGCCCGCAAAGGTAATGCTCCCCTCGACGATTTCGCCCGGGTCGCCAATCAGGCGCATAATCGACAACGACGTCACGCTTTTGCCACTGCCGGACTCGCCCACGATGCCCAGCGTGGTGCCCGTCGGCACGTCGAAGCTGATGTCGTCGACGGCTTGGACCACACCGCCTGGGGTAAAGAAATACGTCTTGAGATTTTTGACCGACAAGAGTGGTTGACTGGTCATGAAGCAGCACTCCGATCACGTATCGCTTTGAGCAGTGCGTCGCGCTTGGCACGGGTGACCTCGCTCTGCACCCGCGGGTCGAGGGCATCGCGGAGGCCGTCACCGATGTAGTTGATGGCCAGCGAGCAGACCAAAATCGGCAGCGTGGGCACCAGCGGCATCCACGGGTAATTGAACATGTAACTGTTGGCGAACGAGAGCATGTTGCCCCAGCTCGGCGTGGGGTCTTGGATGCCGAAGCCGAGGAAGCTGAGCGCTGATTCGGCCACCAGCGCCCCACTCAACCCCAACGTGTAGGCCACGATGATAGGCGGCATGGCGTTGGGCAAGACGTGGGTGATGATGTTGTGCAGGTGCGATGCGCCCAAGGCCCGTGACGATTCGACGTACAACTGCTCGCGGATCGACAGCACCATGCCACGTACAAACCGGGCCACCCCGGTCCATCCCAGCGCGATGAAGATGACCATAATCATCACGACTTGTTTGCCCTCGCGCTCGTTGACGGCCATGATGACGCCGATGGTTTGCGAAAGCAACGCGGGGATGGGAATGTCGTCGCTGTTTTGGATGGCAATCGAGCCCGCAATCAGCAATAACGTAAATGTCGGGAAGGTCGAGATGAACTCGATCATGCGTGAGGTGATCGTATCGACAATGCCACCGAAGTAGCCGGCGGTCAGCCCGACCACGATGCCGATTAGCGTTGATACCGTGGTCACGGTTATCGCCGTCGTCAACGAGACACGGGCAGCATAAATCAGTCGGGTAAAGAAGTCACGACCCAAGTGATCGGTACCAAAGACGTGATACGAGCCATCGGGAGCGGTACTGAACGGGGTCGTGTAGGCGTTGTCGAGCGAAATAGCATCGCGTTTGTACGGCGCAATGACGCTGGCAAACATCGACAGGACATAAATTGTGGTAATCAGATACAGACACCACATCGCGACGCGATGCGTCTTGAAGCGGCGGAAGATGAGTGTCCACTGGCCGGCGGGGCGGTGATTCGGTGTCGTCATGGTGCGTCTTTTCTACGAAAGCCGAATGCGTGGATCGAGGATGCTGTACAAAATATCGGTGATGAGGTAACCCAACAGCAATAAGAAAATGCTGACCATCGTCAACCCCATCGTCACGCTATAGTCGTTGCGCTCGATCGAATCGACCAGCAAGCGCCCGAGCCCCGGCCAATTAAAAATCGCCTCGGTGATGGCGGCGCCGCCGAATAACTCGGCCATGACCCCCGCCAACAGGGTGATGAACGGCAAAATCGCATTGCGCAAGGCGTGTTTGAGCACCACCGTGCGCTCACGCAACCCCTTGGCACGGGCGGTGCGCACATAATCCTGACGGAGGACCTCGAGCATGCCCGAGCGGATGAAGCGGCTATAGCCGGCGATGTTGACAAACACCAACACGCCCAACGGCATGATGAAGTGCAACACGCGGTCGAGTGTCGACGAGGCAATCACCTCACCGATATATGGGATGACATAGTCTTTGTTGCTGACCGCATTGCCAGGGGGCAAATAGATAAACCCAGCTTCTTTGGCGCCAATCGCAAAGACCAAAATACAAATGATTCCAATGACAAAGGTCGGCAGCGACGACCCGACAAACGAGACGGTGGTCATTGCATAATCGAAGCGCGAATACTGGCGTACGGCCGAGTAGATACCCAGCGGGACGCCAATGGCAATCGAAATCAATATAGAAGCGCCCATCAACTGCAGTGTATAGGGCAGTCGACTCGCGATAAGGGTCGAAATTGGGCGGTCACGCAACATGACCTGTGAGAGTCCAAAGTCACCAAAAAGAATCCCGCGGGAGGTACGCCGGTCGACCAGATCTGCAAAGGTAATCGGGACTTCACAGCCTTCTTCGATAATCTCGGTGCGGCCATCAGGATAGCGCAAACGGACCATGCCTGGGGTTTTGCAGCCAGCGGCTACATCGGCCAGAAATGTCTGGCCAGCAATGGTGACGGGACCAGCGGGGAACCCAACGAGCCACCGGGTGAATCGATAGGGGATGTACAAATCGAGTTCGAAGCGTTGTTTGATGCGGGCGATGTCGTCCGCAGACATTTTGTTGCGGCCGCTTTGCTGCGTCTGCCGCAAGCCCGTCATCGGGCCACCAGGGGCAAAGTACAACAGCACATATGACACAACTGCCGATGCAATCAATACGAGGAACATTTGAATCAGACGACGGATGAGGAATGTCGCCATGGAGCGGCTCCCTACTTCTACAACAGTGTGAATGACATGGAGCGCGTATACCACCAAAAACGTGCACGAGCACAGAGGGATATGTGTTGGTTTATGATACACCCCCCGACACGACGTGCGCATCGGGGGGTGTGTGGACGGGGGTTCTTACTTGACGAACAAGTTCATGTCGACGTGTTCCCATGTTGGGGAAGCAATCGTGACGACCTGAACCTTGCCCTTGGCTGCGGCATCGACGACCGACTGGACTTCGGCGCCAGCACCCAGGGTTTCGCTGCCGAGAACGTCGATATCGCCGGTCAGCAATTGAGCGACAGCCTGGTTGGTGTCTTCAAAGAACTGAATGGTGATGGTCTTGATCTTGGCTGGCGTTCCGCCGTAGTTCTCGTTGGCTTCGAAGACCATTTTCTGGCCCTTTTCCCACGCAACGATCTTGTATGGTCCGGTGCTCCATGGCATTTCGGCCACTTCTGGCAACGTTGGCCAGTCCTTGGCAGGGACATCGGCGAGGGTCTTGCCTTTGTATGGGCCTTCGCTCTCGATGGGCTGCTTGGACGGTGCTGGGCCGAACCCACCGGTGTAGAACGTTGGCCACTGCACGCCTGGCAAGAAGGCCAGGGTCTGCGTGGTGTCGCTCTCTTGGGTGAAGGTCATGACCGAGTCACAAAAGGTGAACGTGGTGGCGCCGGACTCTTTGTCACAGGTGGTCTTTTGGCCGAGTTCGAAGTCGGCTTTGGTCACTGGTGACCCGTCTTGCCACTTCATGCCGGGTTTGTATTCGAAGGTGACGGTAAGCTGCTTCATGGTCAATGGTGCAGCGCCGTCCCAGACGACGGTCTCGCCTGCGGCGTTGGTGACTTCGACGTCCTTGGCCAGAGCGACGGCTTCGCCGCTGGTGCTCCAGACCATGTCGCCGGCCTTGACTTCGACATCAGCGTTGGTTGCACCGTCGCCAATTGATGGCAACTTGGTGAACCCGACTGGCTGATAGTCATAGTCGAGGGAGGTGACGGCCAATTGGCTGATCAACTGTGCGGCGGTGACTGCCACTGCGGCGCTTTCGACCAGAGTGTAGAGTGAAGCTGGTTCCTGCGTGAAGCCGAGGACGAGAGCGTCCTTGCCTGGGAGTTCCCATTCGCCTGCGTTGTGGGTGTAGTACTCGGTTGGGTTTGGCTTGAAGTTCTTCAAGTTGACGTTGGCAGCAGCTGCCTCGGCGCGGTTGAACAACGGCAAGCTGACCATGTCCTTGGTGAATTCTTGCTGGACGATGGCGTACTGCTTGATGCGCTCGGCGCGGTCCAGCGTGTTGTTGGCGGCGATGATTGCCTTGGAGGCAGCCTCGTTACACCAACCCATGCCGTTCTGGCCTTCCCAGTTGTTGCTTGGCAACGGGATCTGGTTACAAGCGTAGAGCGAGATGCCGCCCGGATCGGCTTGGCCAACCCATGCGAATGCACCCAACTCGTAGTCGCGGCGGGACAAGCCCGTCGTGTCGCCGAACCACCAGGAGCCTGGTGCGTGCGTGCGGGCAATCGTGATGCCACAGTTGTCTGCCAACTGCTGCTCGAGTACGGTGGCCCAGGTCTGGCGGAAGCCAGCGTTGGTGGTCGTGAAGCGCAAGAACAGTGGTGCGCCCGTCTCGACGTTGGCACCCTCTTCGTAGCCGGCTTCCTTCAACAGCGCCTTGCCCTTTTCGGGGTCAAAGGGGTAGGTGGTGATGCCTTCGGTGGTGGCTGCCCAGTGTGACTTGGGCAAGAAGGTGTCCATCAACAGCCCTTGCTGCTGTTCTTCGGTCAAGAACGGATAGACCGACTTGATCAATTCTGGACGGTTGGTGCAGTAGGCAATCGCCTGACGGATACGTACGTCGCCCAACAGCGGGTGTGGGGTCGTAAACGATGTGTCGGTGACGACTGGCTCGGCTGGTTCTACGGTGGCGACCGGCACTGCGGTCTCCTTCACCACGACGGTTTCCTTGATGACTTGTACTTCTGGGGCTTGGCCACAGGCTGCAATCATCGGGATGACCAGTGCCGTGATGAACAGCAATCCTGCGCGACGCAGCAATTGTTGCTTCAACATGCGGTTCTCCTTTTTTACTAATCCCTCATTACGTCCACGCCGCTTGTACAGAAAACCACGCAACGGGTACGTCGCGTGTCTACCATCACAAGTTTGAGTATTCGTAAGGTGCATCGTATATGATAATTAGATGAAAGTCAACGCATAACACACTGCAATGCCCAAAATACACCGACATTGGATGTGTTCGTTTTTGTGCTGTCGACGTCTCGATGGGCTCTTTGGGTGTGCGTGTGACACCGTTCCGCATCCCGATGCGGACAAGCAAAATACAGCCGAACCACCCCACAAATCATGACAATTTGCTTGACACCCCAAACACACCGTGCTACTATTCAAAAACGATATCTAGTGACTCCCCCACCGTCCACACCACTATATGTTGTGTCTGGTTGGCTGAATACAGAAGCATTTGGCTTTCTGAAGACGTCGCAAAAGTATCCGACGGTATGTAGTACAGACGTGTATGCGACTGCACTGACTGCCTTCGTTTTTTCTCGTTTCCGCTGCTGACAGGGTAAGGGGTTCGACATGACACTGGAAGAAAAAATGGAGCAACCGGCATCGACGTCCAACAGCGACGATGCAGTCCAAGCTCCGACCACCATTCTCAAGCGCGATGGGCGCCGGATGGAGTTTGACGCAGACCGGATCGAAAAGGCAATCACCCGGTGCTTCCAGAGTTTTGGTCGCGAGCCGAACACGACAGTCACCGAACTGACGCGTCGCGTGGTCAACATTGTGGCCGCCAAGGCGTCCCGTGGGGTCCCCAGCGTCGAAGAAGTCCAAGACATCGTCGAGATGGTGTTGCAGGCTGCCGGCGAATTCGAAGCAGCCAAGCGCTACATCTTGTACCGTGCCGATCGTGCCAAAGAGCGCGAGCGTCGCCCAGTGCCAGACGATGTACGCACGGCATTTGCCGCTTCGGACGTCTACTTCCCAACCCCATTGCAGAAGTTCCAGTTCTTCGACAAGTACTCGCGCTTCAACTACGATTTGGCACGCCGCGAGACCTGGATCGAGACCGTCGACCGTTCTGTCGACTACCTGCACGAGCTCGCCGGTGACCGCTTGCCTAGCGAGACGTACCAGCGCATCCGCAAAGCCATCCTCGAGATGCGTGCGATGCCATCGATGCGCTTGTTGGCCATGGCCGGTCCCGCTGCTCGCCGCAACAACATCGCCATCTACAACTGTTCGTACCAGCCGGTCGAAAGCATCGACTCGTTTGTCGAAGCGTTGATTATCTCGATGGCAGGGTGTGGCGTGGGCTTCTCGGTCGAGAGCAAGTACGTCGAAAACTTCCCCCGCATCAAACGTCAGACAGGGCACGCCCCGATGCACTTCACGGTCGAAGACTCGGCCGAGGGCTGGGCTGATGCGTTGCGCTTTGGTATGCAGACCTGGTTCGATGGCGGCGATGTGCGCTTCGACCTGTCGGGCCTGCGCGCTGCTGGTATCGCCCTCAAGGTCAAGGGTGGTCGTGCGTCTGGCCCCGAGCCGTTGCGCGTGACCCTCGACTTCATGCGTCGCCGGATTCTGTCCCGCCAGGGCTCGTTCTTGCGGCCCATCGACGCCCACGACATGATGTGTGTGGTCGGCAACGCGGCAGTGTCGGGCGGTGTCCGCCGTACGGCCATGATTTCGCTGTTCGATCCAGACGATGCCGAAATGCTTTCGTCCAAGAGCGGCGACTTCGAGCGCGACAACAGCCACCGCTGGAACGCCAACAACTCGGCCGTGTGGCCAGTCGGCGGCCTCACCCAGCAGGCCTTCATCCATCAATTCATGGAAATGGTCGACTCCGGTCGTGGCGAGCCCGGTATCTTCAACCGTGAAGGCGCCAACACGATGAAGCCTGCCCGCCGCAAAGAAGCCGAGTTCGGCACCAACCCGTGTGGCGAAATCAACTTGCGCCCGTGGCAGTTCTGTAACTTGACCGCCGCTGTGGCCCGTGTCGACGACACCTTCGAATCCCTGCGCGAGAAGGTCGAAGTCGCCACCATCATCGGCAGCATCCAGTCGATGGCCACCAACTTCCCCGGTCTGCGGCCACAGTGGCGCGCCAACTGCGAAGAAGAGCGCCTCCTCGGTGTCGACATCACCGGCCAGATGGACAGTGCTGCTGCCCAGGATCCACAGTTCAAACGCCAGTTGCGCGAGATTTCGATCGAAGTCAACCGTGCGACCGCCGCTCAACTGGGCATCAATCAGTCCGCTTCCATCACCTGTGTCAAGCCGAGCGGCAATTCGTCGCAACTCTTGAACTGCGCCAGCGGTCTGCACCCACGCTGGGCCCCGTACTACATCCGCAACGTGCGCGTGTCGATCCACTCACCAATCTACAAAGTCTTGCGCGATGCCGGCGTCCCCATGGACCCCGAAAACGGCCAGACCGTCGATAACGCCACCACCTGGGTCGTCCACTTCCCCATGAAGTCCCCAGAGGGCGCTACCACACGGGCCGATGTCAGCGCGTTGCAGCAGTGCGAGTTCTGGTTGCAGAACAAACTCTTCTGGACCGAGCACAACCCGTCCGTTACCATCACCTACAAGCCCGATGAGGTCTTGGAACTGATGAAGTGGGTCTGGGAGCATCGCGAACAGGTCGGCGGCATGTCGTTCTTGCCCAGCTTCGACGCCAATTACGCCCAGATGCCGTATGTCGAAATCGAAAAGGAAGAATACGAGCGCCTCGCCGCCGAATTCCCCGAAATCGACTTCTCGAAGGTCTGGCGCTACGAAGAGAACGACCTCACCAACGCTGCCCAAGAGCTCGCCTGTGTCGGCGGCTCGTGCGAAGTCTCGCTCACCTAGTCACCTCCGTCCCCAACGACCCGGTACGCATACGCGTACCGGGTTTTTTGTGCAATATGCATCTACGACGAGCACAAACGAGATAAGACCGCAACGGTCAGTGATGGAACAGTGCATGTTCCGTGGGGCAGCGCGCGAATAAGCGGATTGGGCCTGACAAAGCACACACCGCGTGCATTGCGTCCCAGCGTGAATCGTGGCAAGATGACGGTGCACAAGAAAGGAGCAAGTCCATGAGTGTCAAGTTTGGCGTGTTTGTTCCACAGGGCTGGCGGCTGGATCTGGTCGAAATCGACAATCCGCTGGCACAGTACGAAGCGATGACTGCGGTAGCTCGGCGCGCCGAGGCTGCGGCCTTCGATTCGATTTGGGTCTATGACCACTTCCACACCGTCCCCACCCCCGAGATCGAAACGACCTTCGAATGTTGGTCCATCACCGCAGGCCTCGCGCGTGACACCAAGACCATCAAAATCGGTCAAATGGTCACCTGCAACGGCTACCGCAACCCCGCATTGTTGGCCAAAATCGCATCGACGATCGATGTGATGAGCGCTGGCCGTTTGCTATGTGGTTTGGGTGCCGGCCGGTACGAGCACGAGTGGCTGGCGTATGGCTACGGCTTCCCCGAGATTCCCGAGCGCATGCGGGCCTTCCGCGAAGCAGTCGAGATTATCATCAAAATGTGGACCGAAGAAAAGCATACCTACGCAGGTAAGCATTACACCATCAACGGTCCCATCAACGAGCCCAAGGGCATCCAGACCCCACACATCCCACTCTGGTTGGGTGGTGGTGGCGAAAAGGTGACCCTGAAGTTGGTTGCCAAATATGC
>QWQY01000079.1 GCA_003670675.1 Chloroflexota bacterium | reverse complement strand
TTCGTGTTCACTCATAGGCAGATTCGTACCGTCGCTGTCGACGTCACCGATTGCGACAACGGCACATTCGGGTGCATACGCAGCGATTAAGCCAGGACCGTACGGTCGTGCATGACTGCTGTAGAGTCGTACAACGACCATGTCTGCGGCGATCGCCGGCAGACCCAACAGGCGTCGTGCCAACGTCGAGCCACTGACACGGTCGTCGCGGACAAAGGGTATTTCGTAGCTTTCGACGCGATGACCATCGGCCCGTATGAGCGACAACAGGTTCTGGTAGCTGGTGGTCGCAGCATCGATGTGCCAGCGGTTGGTGATGCGCTTGAGAAAGGTGTTGACGTCGAGTGCCGGGTTGTCGCCGAAGCGGACGGTGTCACGCACGTCTGCGCTGATGTCGATCCCGAGTGCGTCCCAGCGCAACCCGTGCGACGCGGACCAGCGCATCACTTCGCGGTAGCGGGCATGCAGATCGTTGGCGTCGTCCATGCGGTAATCACGCATCACGTCGAGTTCGTCGCGTACCAGCCATGCCACGACGGGGACGGAAGCCGCGTTGAGGCGTTGGATGAGTGCCGCTCGGGTGGCACTGGTGTCGCGGATGGTCATACAGATGCGGATCCGGTGGTGTACGAGGTCAGCGATGAGTGATTCGTTCCAGAATCCGTCGATGTGGTCAGCCGGCATGTCGTATATGTATGTGATTGCGGGGATATGTGGCATAGCGGGGTTTGTCCGGTCTCGTCATGGCGTGTATGAGTCAAATACTAGCACATAGGCATCGCATGCCCAACCCTTGCATCCTACGAATTGATTACAACGCGCATCAGCTGGCTCGCATGGGTATTTTTGGATGTGTAGACCAAATTTGCATGCACATTTGCATTTTGTTCTGCACGGTGCTATATTTACTTCTGTTGTGACTCTGTAGCTCAGTGGATTAGAGCGCTTCCCTGCGGAGGAAGAGGTCGCGCGTTCGAGTCGCGCCAGGGTCACCAGTTCAAAAAGGCGGATGATGCCAAGCGTCATCCGTTTTTTAAATCCCTCGGGAAGGTGGCGGAGTGGTTGAACGTCCTCGTCTCGAAAACGAGTAGGGTGCAAGCCCTCGAGAGTTCGAATCTCTCCCTTCCCGCCACACGCAAAGGCCTCGGACACTCGCACCACATGCGGCTGTACGGGGCCTTTCATTATGCATGCAGGAGGACCCCATGACGATGCACTATCGGCGGCCACGCGCGCTTATCCCTGGCGATACAGTGGCAGTAGTCTCGCCTTCGTGGGGGGGACCGCAGGCGTTCCCACATGTGTACGAACAGGGTGTTGCCGTGTTGCGTGGCTGGGGATTGCGTGTGCGCGAGTACCCGAGCACCAGAATGGCCGATCGTGACCTGCGCGCCAATCCGGTGCTCCGGGCGACCGACATCAACGATGCATTTGGCGACGATACGATAGCGGCGGTCTTTGCGAGCATCGGTGGCGACGACAGCATGCGACTCTTGCCGTACCTCGATGCACAGCGGATCAGTCGCAACCCCAAAATCTTGATGGGCTACTCCGACACAACCACGTTGCTGACGGCTATCCATCAGTTGGGCATTGTGACGTTCCACGGGCCGAGTGTGATGGCGGGGATTGCCCAACACGCAAGCCAATCGGCTGCGACCCGCAGTCATGTACACACGATGTTGTTTGGCAAAAACAATAGTTACACGTATGAAGCAGCACCGCACTACACACAGGGGTATCGCAATTGGGAGGACCAATCGCAACCCAATACATTGGCCGAAATGCACTATAGTCGCGGGTGGCAGTTTTTGCAGGGGAGCGGCGTGGTGACGGGCCAGTTGTATGGGGGGTGTTTCGAAGTGCTCGAGTTCCTCAAAGGCACTGCGTTCTGGCCACAGCCGGCGTTCTGGCATGGCAAAGTGCTGTTCCTCGAGACATCCGAAGAAAAACCATCCATCCTACAGGTGACCCGTTGGTTGCGCAATTATGGGCTGATGGGGGCATTGCGCGATATATCGGCATTGATCATCGGGCGTCCACGCGATTACACATTGAGCGAGCAACTCGCCCTCGACGCAGCGGTGTTGCGGGTTGTGCATACCGAATTCGGGCTCGAGCAGCTGCCGATTATCACCAATTTCGACGTCGGCCACACCGAGCCACAGCGGATTCTGCCGCTCGGCGTGCGCATACAAATCGACTGTAGCGCTATGACCGTGCGTCTGATCGAGCCGTGGCTCCGCTGAGCGGTACCCGCGGGTAGACCACCACGACGAGCACTGCCAACATGGTTGTCAACACGGCAGCCCACGTCCCTGCTTGCATCGGGGTAACCGGGGCGACCAACGCAGGATGGTGCCCATAGCCATAATCCACCACGACGGAAGCCACCAGCCAGCCAATGGCGAGCAGACGCGTGCGCAGACGGATTTGTGTGAACATCGGCAGCAGCAGGATACCTTGGCCAGCTAATGCCAGATGGACCACGACCAAGCCGATTTCGATGGGCAGATATTCGCCCGTAGCGGCCCATTTTGTGCCCCAAAACAAGACCGTCCAAATCCCGTACTTGATGCACGAGACCGCAGCGAGGGGAGCCAACCAGTCCGGCTTCTTTTGGGAGCGGAACTGATAGTACGCGATCATCCCATACAACGCTGCCAACGGGCAGTCGGGGATGAACGCCCAGGCCCACCAAGGAGCATTGAGCAGTTGGGGCCCGTACCAGACCACGGTACCAATCGAAAATCCCAAGAAATCGATGAGCATGACCGCCCAAAAAATCAACGGGACGGCAAGGATCCACCCGAACAGTCGTCGCAGTGTGGTATCGACAAAGCGCAATCCTGCGGTCATTCGGTTCCTTCTTTCTGCCCTGCACGAATCAGCTGAATGGGCACTCCTGCGACCACGGCACCCGCCGGTACATCGCGATTGACCAGACTCCCCGCGGCCACACTGGCGCCTGCGCCGATGATGACTCCTGGCAGGATGGTACAATTCGCCCCCACCATTGCATCGCGTTCTATGACCACCGGACCACGGCGCCACTCGTGTCGCAAAAACTCGTGGCACAGAATGGTCGTGTTGTAGCCGATAATCACCTCGTCGCCAATGGTGATGTCCATGGGAAAAAAGACGTCGAGCATGACCATCAACCCTACCGATGCGTAGCCACCGACGGTGACGCCTATAGACCGGTAGAGCCAGCGCTTGAACGCCAACCACGGCGTGTAGCGGGCGAGCTGAATGACCAGCGAATGCCAGGCGACGCGGGTCATCCCACCCGTGACCTGCGGGAAGTAGTGCAGGCTGTTGTGTGGCCCAGGACTGGGATGGATCTGCAGGCGCGCTTTGCGCGCCTGCGAAGAGCCGAGAGTCACGACTACGATCCTGCCGCTTCGGTGATGGTCACCTTCATCAGTTGATCGCCTTGGCGCAATGCCAAAATCACATCCATGCCGTCCATGGATTTGCCGAACACGGTGTGCTTGCCGTCGAGGTGCGCAGTACCCTGGCGATTGTGTACCAGAAAGAACTGGCTGCCGTTGGTGTTGGGACCAGCGTTGGCCATCGAAATAACGCCTGCGTCGTGGATGAGTGGGTTGTTCTTGCATTCGTCTTCGAACTTATAGCCGGGGCCACCCATGCCCGTGCCGGTCGGGTCGCCGCCCTGCGCCATAAAGTTGGCAATCACACGGTGGAAGGTGATGTTGTCGTAGTAGCCTTCTTTGGCCAAAAAGACAAAATTGTTGACGGTCTTGGGGGCTGCCGATGGATCGAGTTCGAGGACGACATCGCCCTTCGAGGTGCTCATAGTAGCGATGTACTTTTTGGTGACATCGATGGTCATCTCGGGCGCACTCTTCCATTGTTTGTGATTGGTCACGGCTGGTTCCTCTCGTATACATTCCTGCTCTATTATACCCAAGAGCCTGTGCTCCAAGCCCTCATCAGCGGACGAGATGGGTGTGGTATTCTAGCGGGACAAAACATCGTCGTTTGAGGAGGTTGAGATGAGCACATCCACCCGCGTTGGGATTATCGGCGCAGGCGCTATCGCCATGTATGGGCATATCCCCGGCATCAAAAAGCACCCCCACGGAAGCGTCGTGGCCGTCTGTGACACTAATCAAGAACGTGCCAATGCCCTAGCAGCCAGCAACGGCATCAGCACCGTCTACACCAATTGGCGCGACATCATCGCCGACCCCAACATCGATGCCGTGACCGTCGCGCTGCCCAATGCGCTCCACGCCGAAGTAACGATAGCCGCACTCAAAGCAGGCAAGCACGTATTGTGCGAAAAGCCGCTGGCGATGACCGTTGCCCAAGGCGAAGAAATGGTCGCCACGGCGCACAAAGAAGGCCGTGTCTTGGCCATCAATATGAGCAACCGCCCGCGCGCCGAGGTCCAATACATGAAGGCCAAGGTCGCCGAAGGCAAAATCGGCAACATCAGCTATGCGCAGGGGCGCATGATCCGCCGCGCTGGCATACCCGGCTTTGGCAGCTGGTTCACCCGCAAAGAACTCTCGGGCGGCGGCGCACTCCTCGACATCGGCGTTCACATGCTCGACATGGTGCTGTATGCGCTGGGCAACCCGAAGGTCAGCGCCATCCGCGGCGAGGTCCAGGCGGTCCATGGCCCACAACGGCGCGGCCTGGGTGGCTGGGGATCAGACCGGGTCATGGACGGTACGTTTGATGTCGACGATTTGGCATCGTTGCATCTGCGGCTGGCAGATGGCGGGTTGGTTACCATCGAGGTCACGTGGGCGGTCTATGCGCAGAACGAAGAACGCATCCAACTGATTGGCGACCAAGGTGGGTTCGACTTCTACCCAACCTTGTATGGCAGCGACAAACCGTTGCGCTTCTATAGCGACGACAACGGGAGCCCCATCGAGACGATCCCAACCCTGCCGCACATCGCCGATGGCGCGGGTAACGTCGTCTACAAGCGTTACATCGATGCCATCCGGGGCACCGGAGCGGTCGTTGCCAGCGGCGACGATGGGTTGGCAATCTTGCGCTTGCTCGAGGCGACGTACAAATCTGCTGCCGAAAAGCGCGAAATCAGCTTGTAGTGGTCGGATCTCATACACACGGCCCGTGGCGCTGCCACGGGCCGTTTTCTGTAGGCGAACAATGTTTTACACCGTCTTAATTAAAATAACGTTGAGGTGCGGTATTATAGCGTCATCACCAACATCGTGAGGTACTGCCATGACTCGCACACGCCGCTCTGCTTCCCAACGTGGGACGCCAACTGCCCGGCTGTTCAATCGCGAACAGAGTTGGATCGAATTCAATGAGCGTGTGCTCGGTGAAGCACTCGACCCCCAAAACCCACTGCTCGAACGGGCCAAGTTTTTGGCGATTTGTAGCACCAACATGGACGAATTCTTCATGATTCGTGTGGCCGGTCTGCGCGAACAGCGGCGGGTCGGGGTCCAAACGACATCACCCGATGGATTGACGCCGAGCGAGCAGTTGCGGGCCATTCGCACCGCGGTGCAGTCACAATTGGCGGTGCAACGCGAATGCTGGTTGAGCGACGTCAATCCCGCTCTGCGTGCGCAGGGCATCTGGGTGTTGGATTATCACGAGCTGTCAGACAACCAGCGGGCCAGTGTCGACTCCTATTACACCAACCAGATCCAGCCCGTGTTGACGCCGTTGGCATTCGACGCCAGCCACCCGTTCCCGCTTATCTCGAACCTGAGTCTGAACCTCGCGGTAGTCATCGGCAGTGAAGGCGACGAACGGTTTGTACGCGTCAAGGTGCCGGGTGTCTTGCCACGATTGATACCCGTGACGCTCGACGATGCACAAATCCCTGCAGGGCTGACCCGTGGCCAATGCGTCGGTTGGGTCTGGATCGAGCAGCTGATTGCTGCCAATTTGCATAACTTGTTCCCCGCCGAAAATGTCCTGGCGGTGCACGCGTTCCGGATTACACGCAACGCAGACTTCGAAATCGAAGAAGACGAAGCCGACGATTTGTTGGCCACAATTGAAGAAAACATCCGCCAACGCCGCTTTGGGACGGTGGTACGAATCGCTGTTCAACACAACATGCCTGCGTCGCTGCGGAGTCTGTTGCTGAACAACCTTAATCTCGACAGCGACGATTTGTACGAAATCCGTGGGCAATTGGGGTTGTCTGCGTTGATGGCGCTCCTCAAAATCGATCGTCCCGAACTCAAAGACGTCCCATTGGCAGGTCGCATCCCGGTGCCGCTCCGCGACATGCAGGTCCCTGGGCAACTGTGGAGCACCCTGCGGCAACGCGATGTGTTGTTGCATCACCCGTACGATGCGTTCCAACCGGTCATTGACTTTATCGAAAGCGCCGCGAGCGACCCTGATGTACTGGCAATCAAGCAGACGTTGTACCGCGTGGGGAGCAACTCGCCGATTGTGCATGCATTGATGCGGGCGCGTGATCTCGATAAGCAGGTAACCGTGTTGGTCGAGCTCAAAGCCCGCTTCGACGAAGAAAACAACATCACCTGGGCGCGGGCCCTGGAGCGTGCCGGGGTCCATGTGGTCTATGGGGTGCCCAATCTCAAGACGCATGCCAAAATGGCGCTGGTGATACGCCGTGAAGACACGGTTTTGCGCCGCTACGTGCATGTCGGGACCGGCAACTACAACGCCGGCACGGCTCGTGTCTACACCGATTTTGGTCTGATGACCAGCGATGCGGCGATTACCGCAGATGTCGCAAATGTGTTCAACTTCCTGACGGGCTACGCCAAACACAGCGACTTCCAGGCATTGTTGGTAGCGCCGGTCAACATGCGGCAACGCTTAGGCGCGCTGATTGACCGCGAAATTGCGCACGCACAGGCAGGGCAACCGGCACAGATTGTTTTTAAGGCGAATTCGTTTGTTGATCCGGCGTTGACCGAGCACCTGTATCGTGCGTCGAATGCCGGGGTGAGCATCGATTTGATTATCCGCGGGATGTGTTGTGTGATCCCAGGCGTCCCGGGCATGAGTGCAAACATCCGCGTACGGAGCATCGTCGGGCGCTTCCTCGAGCATAGTCGTGTCTACTGGTTCAACAATCTGGGCGACACACAAGTATATGTCGGCAGTGCCGATTTGATGGAGCGCAATCTGGACCGTCGCGTCGAGACGTTGTTCCCCATCCATGATCCCGACATCCGACACTGGATCGGCAGGCATTTTTTGCCGGCGTATCTCGGCGACAACCAACGTGCCCGGCTTCTGGCGTATGATGGGACATGGCGACGGGCGGTCGCCGCAGATGTGACCCAACAGCACGATTGTCAGCAGTATTTTGCCAGTGTGGCCACGATGGAGTAATCAATGCCCAATGCACGCCTATCCAACGCGGTACTCTGGCTTGCCATTATCGGGTTGTCTTTGTATCTGGTCGAGCGATTTGCGGTCATCACCGAGTTGCTGGCCGGTCCGTTGTTGATGTTTGCATTTGCGTGGTTGATAGCGATTATCATCGAGCCTATCTTCGAGTGGGCTGCGTCTGCCAAAATCCCCCGCAAGGTTTCGGTGCCGGTGGTGTATGTGTTGTTACTCTCGCTGATTGTGTTCGGCGTTGTCGCGATTATCCCGATTGTGGCTACCCAGATCCAGGGGCTCATCGAGGCATCTCCCGAACTCACCGCCGTCTTTTGGGCCACCCTCGACGATGTCCAGGCACAGCTGTCGCGCATTGGGGTCAACAGCGACATCAAGACATACTTCAACGCAGATACATTTTTGTCGCAGGCGGGGATTTTCGGGCGCGAAGCGTTTTCACAGACATTAGGTGCTGCGAGTAGCATCGCAATTGTGATATTCAATCTGTTCATCGTGTTGATACTCAGTTTTTACATGGTGTTTGATGGACAGAAAGCGTTCAACAAGTTGATCCGCTTATCGCCGAGCGACTGGCGCGACGAAGTCCAAACGTTCGGGAACATCATTTCGAACACCTTTGGCGGCTATATGCGCGTCCAAATCGTCAGTTCGAGTATTTATGCACTCACCAATGCGGTCGTGATGTGGATTTTCGGGCTGAACAGCATCACGTTGACGACGGTGA
>QWQY01000078.1 GCA_003670675.1 Chloroflexota bacterium | reverse complement strand
TGCCAGGCCGCTTCGATTACGTCACGCGACACCTCCCAATGGGTCGGGGCGTGACCATCGAGCTTTCGGCTCCATTCACGCAATGCACGGTCACCGTTGGTGCGGACATCCGTGACGATACGCTCGACGACTTGGCTGGGCGTCAAGCGTTCGCCCACACGCGCTTCGATCCCGTCGAGGAGCGCCGGCGTGACCTCGACTTCGTCGAACGGTACACGTTTGAGGATGGTTGCTTGGGCAGTCGCCAGATCAGCAAAAATCGGAATGGGCATGGGACACCTCGCCTGCCGAATCATCGGCTGCTATGCATTGACCTCACGCATGATGCGTGCAAAAGTATCGCTCTGGGCCGTAAAAAAGTACTGCGGTGGGGCGACCGCAATGGCATCGCCACCGAGTGTGCGCAGATGCCGCACCACTGCCAAGACCCGTTCTTGGGGGATGACCAGAGTAACCATGAATAACCCCTGAGCGGCAGGGTGATGCGGCCACACCGGCGCCACCGTCGGCCCTTGTACACCAGCCAGCTCAGGCCGCGCATTAATGCGCTCGCCGACATCACTGACCGAGTCACCGCGGATGTTGGCCGTTATTTGCACCACCGTACGTGCCCGCCGACGTGCTTCGACCATCTCCATGATTGTCTCGAGGGTGGCCACCGCCGCCGGAGAGCTCCGCAAGGCTTTCTTGGAACTAATGATGCATGCTTGCGACTTGAGAATCGGCCCACCGACGATTTTGAGCTGATTGTCGCGGAGTGTTGTCCCCGTCTCGGTAATGTCGGCGATGATATCGGCATACCCCAACCCAGGAGCAGCCTCGGTCGCACCCTGCGAATCTACGATGCGGAACGAGTTGATGCCATGACTGTGACAGAAGCGCCGTATCAAGGCACCGTATTTGGTGGCTATCCGCAACGTACGACCGGCCGCGTGCAACTCCGCAGCCAAATCTGCCAAATCACGCCACGAACGGACGTCAATCCACGCCTCAGGTACGGCCAAAACCAGCTCGCAGCGACCGTATCCAAGATCGTCTTGGATGATGATGAGGTCATCACGATCGCCACGGAGTTCTTCGACGAGATCGAGGCCCGAAACGCCGAGTTCGATTTCGCCGTCGGCGACTTTTTCGACAATATCGGCTGGTCGATGCAACAACACCTCGACACCAGGCAACGCCGAGATGGCAGCCGTGTATCGTCGTGGATTCGGGCGTACGATGCGCAACCCGCAACTATCGAAAAACTGTACCGTGCCATCGTATAACGACCCTTTGGAGGGTATCGCAAAGCGCAGTGACATTATGTCGTCTCCTCAGAGGCAGTATGTTGACGCCACCAGTCGTTCAATGCTTGCTCCCACGAAGTGCGGCGATAGGTTTCGGCATAGGCCGCATACCCGTCGGTGCGGCGCGTGTAGAGCTCCTGCAAAAACGCATAGGCGTCGGGCTGGCGCAGGCGTTCAATCCAACGCACAATCCCCGTGACTGCATCGTCGAGCAGCTGTTGCCCTTCGGCAGCGTTTGCCAGCCGCGGATCTTGGCCGAGGACCGCCCATTCGCGTGGCTGCAATGGTGCAGGACCGAGCGCATCGAGGCGCACCAAATCAGGGCGGATGGCGAGGGTCTGGGCGGTCTCCCAGCGACCAGCATGGTCGAGATAGTCCTCGTTGACCACCGCTGCAGGTGGGAGCGTCAACACCAACAATCCATATTTTTCGTACGCCTGCAACGCACTCTTCATAAGTTCGATTTCGTGCCCTTGGGCATAGTGTCCACTCAGCAGCAGGACCTGGCGAAAACCCGCCGTGGACAAGCTTGCATACATATCGTCGAGTACGTGGAGCAGGGTGTCTGTCTTGAGTGCAAGCGAAAACCGATGGGGCAGCGTCGTCATTGGCCACCAGGTCATCGGGAGGAGCACACCACCGCTGCGTGTGACCACGTGGTCGGCAACATATTGTGCTGCAATGCCATCCATCCCCAATGGCAGATGTGCACCATGCCACTCGAGTGCCCCCCATGGGAGGATCGCCAACGGGTGTGTCGTCAGAATTTCGGCGAGGCTGTCGGGGTGGAGCTCTGTGTATCGTCCCCATGGCACTGTCGTCATTGTGTCCTCGCTTGTTCCGTACGCGCCGCTATTTTGAGTCGTAAGAGGGTGTAAAGTGCCTGGTTGACGGGTGTCGGTACCCCAACGGCACGGCCACGCCGTACAATGGCACCACTCAGTGCTTCGTGTTCGAGTGGTCGCCCTGCTGCGTCGTCGCGTGACATCGACGAACGGGCAGTTGCAGGCATGCTCGCGGCAATCGCGAGCGCCGACGCCACCGGATCTTCGGCAAACACCATTCCTTCTGCAATGGCGACGGAATATGCTTCGGTCAACGCGGCAGTCACCATGATCTGTGCCTCCGCATCGTCACGAAGCAATCCCATGCCAGCACCGCTAATGGTCGTAACCGCACTCATCGCCGCCACAAAAATCGCTTTGCGCCAGACCACGACACGCCCGTCAGGCACACACGTCGCATCCATACCGGCCTGGCTCGCCGCTGACTGCAACGCGTGGGCGACTGCAGAAGGCACAGTCGGGGGGATGGGGCCGAATACCAGCCGTACCGGCTCGATCCCACTGCGGATTACGCCCGGTGCCTCGACATGCAGTTCGCAATAGACGAGCCCAGCCAGCGTCCGTTCGGCGCCGATGGTCGCCGCGACGGTTGCATACGCATCGATGCCGTTTTGGAGGGTCACAACGACGGTCCGTGGACCGATCAGCGACGGCAAGGCGGGCAACAGTGCATCGAGTTGGTAGGTTTTGAGGCAGACAAAGACCACATCGGCGGTACCAACCGTCGCACAGTCGTCTGTGACCATCGCAGGACGTGCGTGCCAGGTCTGTGTCGGCGCGTGGACGGTGATGCCATTGACTGCCATCGCCTCGGCATGGGCGCCACGTGCGACCAGCGCGACCGGATGCCCTGCGCGCGCAAACACCGCCCCGATATATGCCCCGACACCGCCAGCGCCAATGACTGCTATTTTCATCGTTGCGCCTCTAGTTCGGCGATACATGCCGGCACCGAAAGCACCCGGCCATCGCGTTGGTCACGCCACTGCACGGTACCATCTGTCTGGTCGCTGTTCGCCACAACCAGACAAACGGCCCCGCGACGGATTGCATCGCGGACGTGTGTGTTCACCGATTGTTCACGCACATCGAGTGCCACTGCATACCCTGATTGACGGAGTTGCGTTGCAACAGATACAGCATATGCATAGACAGACTCGTCTTCACAGATCAACTGTACCAGTCGAGTCTGCGGACGGATAGCCGTCTGACTCGCCAGCACGACGCGTTCGACGCCATACGCAAAGCCAACCGCAGGCACCGCATGTTTGCCGCCGAGTGCGGTGACAAGCTCGTCGTAGCGACCGCCGCCGCAGATTTGCATGCCGCTGATATCATCGATTTCGAACATCATACCGGTGTAGTAATGCAGGCCGCGACCCAGCCCGAAATCGAGGGTGACCGCTTCGAGCGATACACCATGGAGCGGCAGGGTGTCTATCAATGATTGCAGCTCGTCGAATCCCGGATCGGGTAGTTCGTAGCGGGCCACCAACGTGCGCAACGCGACGAGGGTTGGTACCGGGGCACCGCGGATAACGCTCAACTCTGCCAGAAAAGCAATCGCACGCTCAATGGTTGCCCGTTGGTCGGTCCGGCGCATGGTGCGGACGAGGCGCTGGACGATTTCTTCGGGAGGGCGTGTCCCAAATTGCAGATTGACTCCAATCGAGCGCAACGTGTGCAGCAGCAGTCCTTCGGCTTGTGCATCGTCGAGCCCATCGAGGAGCGTCGTGTCAAAGCCCTCGCGCTCTCCTTCTATTTCGTTGAGCAATGCATCCCGCACCGCAGCAACGCCACGCGCGCGCATCCGCTCGAGACTCCAGGTGAGCACACTACGGGTACGTTCACTCACCCCGAGCGACCCAAGCAGTGCCCGAATAATGCCGATGTGCCCGAGTGTGATGCGATACCCTGCGACGTCGGCAGCGGCGAGTCCGGCACAGGCCATACCGAGCACTTCGGCATCGGCACGCGGCGCGGTCGCTCCGATGCATTCGACACCCAGTTGGGTAAACTGCCGCCAGGTGCCACGTTGCGGGCGCTCGTAGCGGAATACCGGGCCGTTGTAGCGGAGCCGCAACGGCAACGCGCTATCGGACATCTTGCTGATATACGCACGCAATACCGAGGCAGTCCATTCGGGGCGCAACACGAGGTCGCGGCCATGGAACGAAAACTCGTATATTTTGCCGGCGAGTTCTTCGCCGAGCTTTCTCACATAGAGATCGCGATGTTCAAGCAGCGGTAAATCGATTGCTTGATAGCCGTGGCCAACCAAGACGCTGTTGAGCTGAGCCAAGATGTGTTGGTGACGGAGGACTTCTTCGGGCAAGACATCTCGCATCCCACGGACTGCATCTACGACGTTTTCCACGCTGGTACCTCAGGTGTTGGCCATCCTGCTTCTATTTTAGCGTATATATGTTGGGCAGTGACTCATGCTGAGATGAGCGTCGCATCATTTGTGGGGATCCTCTGATCCTCGAGACTCGTTGTGCATTTGCCCTTGATGCACGGCTATGCTATAGTAGTGAGCAATGTGCACGTTCTGACGTGCCGCCATTACATGTATACGCTTTACTGAAGGAGCGACGACAACAATGTCGCAGCAAATCATGGACGCCATTGAGCAGCGTCAGATGAAAGAATCGGTGCCTGAGTTCCGTGAGGGCGATACCGTACGCGTTGGTGTACGTGTGGTCGAAGGCAGCCGCGAGCGTGTTCAGGACTTCGAAGGTGTCGTTATTCGCAAGCGTTCCGGTGGCATCAACGCCAACTTCACGGTCCGCCGAATGGCATCACACGGCATCGGTGTAGAGCGTACGTTCCTCATCCATGCACCACGTGTCGACTCCATTACTGTTACCCGCCGTGGTAAGGTACGTCGTTCACGTCTGTTCTACCTCCGTGGTCTCACCGGCAAGGCAGCACGCATCAAAGAGCGTCGCAACTAGTTTATGGCTGTCGCATTCCGTCGAACGGTCATGGCATGGTTGCTTGATCGCTTGTATAACGAATGTGCCCCAATCTACGACACCGTGGCCATGCGAATATCGCGTGGCCACTGGTTTTTGTGGGGGCAGGCAGTCCTGCCCTACCTCCAATCGCCCGTGCTCGAGCTCGGCTGTGGTACGGGGCACCTCCAAGCAGTTTTGGCACGTGATCACATTACCGCGTGGGGGCTCGATCGATCAGCCCGCATGCTCCGCCTTGCACGCCGCCGGACGACGTCGCTTATGAATGGCGACAGCCGCGCTATACCTTGCCCAGATGCGACATTTGCGCGGGTTGTTGCGGTTTTTCCCGCGCCATACATCAGTGATCCGCGCACCCTCGCCGAGGTACGGCGCGTCTTGCAGGTAGACGGCCGCTTGGTCATTCTGTTGAGCGCCGGCAGGCACAATGTGCGCCTACATCCCATCTGGGATGCATTAACCAACGCTGGCTGGGAGCTCGAAACACCGGATTGCACAGTAGCTGGCACAAACATTCATCTCATCATAGGGACACCGCATGTCTCCCACGTTTGACGAAGAGTGCATGCTCCACGCCCACGGCGCTACGACAATCGCCGGCGTCGACGAAGTCGGGCGCGGCTGTTGGGCTGGCCCGGTGATGGCGGCAGCAGTCGTGTTCGAATCGTCCATCTACAGCAAACCCGAATGTGTCGCAGGGGTCGATGACTCGAAGCGCCTGACCAGCGAACAACGCACTGCACTCGTTCAATCCATACAACCGTTTATCCGGAGCGTCGCTGTTGGCTGGGTCAGTGCACACGATATTGACTGCATGGGCATCATCCAGGCGACGCGCGTTGCGATGCAACAGGCACTGTTTGGGTTGACTGTTTCGGTCGATGCACTGCTTGTCGATGCCGTATCGTTCCCACACTGGTCGATCCCCCAACGCAGTCTCATCCACGGTGACCGCCGCTCCCTGAGCATTGCCGCAGCCTCGATTATTGCCAAAGTAGCCCGCGACCGTGTGATGCAGCAGCTCGACACGGTGACACCACGCTACGGGTATGCCGCCCACAAAGGCTACGGCACCCCAGCCCATCAGCATGCGTTGATGCGCCACGGTCCATCGATACAGCATCGCCATACATATGCACCAATACGCACCTTTCATCTCAGTGGCACCTGGGCATTTGGCCGCACCGATGCCGAGCCTGTGTGAATTTTGGTACACTGTGAGCACTGATTACGACAAGGATACACATGACCACGCACATTGAACTGCTCGAATACATGCGCCAATTGCGCACCATCGGCCCCGAAATGCCGTTCCCCTTGGCAGCACACATCATCGACAGCGGTGCCGATGTGATTGCTCCGCTGACCGCTTTGGCAATCGACACCACCATGTTGGTCGGCCCTGCGCCACTCTGTTATGCGCCCATACACGCGCTCCGTTTGTTGGGTGAGTGCAACAGCATCGACGCGATTGCCGCACTGGTCCATGCCCCAGTGCCTGCAGCGCCGGATCAACTCACCGAAAAACGCACAACCATCTGGGATGGCGAAGTCCCGCAAATCATCGCGCGCAATGGCGTCGCCGCCATCAAACCCATCCTGGCGTTGCTCGATGACGACCACACCAGCAATGTCGGACATCACCGCGCAGCCTTGGCGATTGCCTACCTCAGTTATGCCCAGCCCGCAGAAGTTGCGTTCTTGACCGCTGCACTCGAAGAACGACTCACATCGTCCATCCCCGACCGCAATGCGTCGGTAGCGTTGGCACTTGCAAACATGGGGGCCGAATCGAGCTATCCCGCCGTCATGGCAGCGTACAAAGCCGGGCACATCGCCAAAGACGCTGTCCAAATGGGTCCCATGCGCAAGCTCCTGCTCAGCCGGAGCAACGCCCGACTCGGGTGCGTCAATCATCCCCTCGGCGAACGCTATGCGCACCACCCCCTCCGCCCGCAAGCACAACAGGGCTAGGGATGATTTCGATTATCCTCAACGAAAGCAACGAAGAAGCGCAGTTCGTCGCGGCATGGCCCGACCAACCGCTACAATTCTATGCCGCTGGGTCATTGAGTAGTGTCGTCCATCCAGATACGACCATCCTGAGCGTGTTCATCCATACAGCGGTGCGTGCTGACGATATGTCCAGATTGCCCAAGCTGCGGATGATTACAACACGTTCGACCGGGTACGACCATATCGATCTCGAATACTGCGCCGCCCATGGCATCACGGTGTGCAATGTCCCCGCGTATGGGGAACGGACTGTCGCCGAGTATGCAATGGCGTTGCTGTTGGCGAGTAGCCGCCTGCTCATCCCCAGCACCGTGCGTTTGCAACGGGACTTCCGTGCCGATGTGGTAGGGCTCCGTGGGATTGACATTTTTCAAAAAACCATCGGGATTGTGGGTACCGGGCGTATCGGCCGCAACTTTGGGCGCATGTGTATGGGATTTGCACCGACGATTGTGGCCTACGATGTCCACCCCGACCACACCTGGGCAGCCGAAGTCAATGCGACATATGTCGGGCTCGACGAACTCTATCGCCAATCCGACATCATCTCGTTCCACGCGCCCTTGACACCACAGACGCATCATCTTTTCGGGATGGCAGCCCTTTCGCATGTCAAACACGGTGTCATCATTATCAACACCTCGCGTGGTGCACTTATTGCCAACGAAGCATTATTGGCAGGGCTCGATAGCGGTCAAATCCGCGCCGCAGGCCTTGATGTCGAAGAATACGAACACCTGATTGGCACCGTTTCGCGCACCCCGGAAGCACACCTGCTCAAAGATATCCTCGCCCACCCGCATGTGATTGCGAGTGCCCACAATGCGTTCAACAGCCACGAAGCCATCGAACGCATCATCACGACCACCATCGATACCATTCGCCAGGTGCAGGCCGGCATGGTCCCACAACACGTGGTGCTGGCCCGGTAACGCATCGACACACACGCGAATAAACACAGATCCGCCACAGCCTCGGC
>QWQY01000077.1 GCA_003670675.1 Chloroflexota bacterium | reverse complement strand
GCCCCCGACACGAGTATCTTGGCGCTCCGGACGCAGGCGTCGTTGAGCACATAGCGCGTCGCAAACGAATCGGTCGCGTCGACGACGATGCTGTAGTCGCCTATCAGCGCAAGGACGTTGTCGGCGTCGACCCGGGTCGCGATGGGCACGACCGTGATGTCGGGATTGATGGCACGCAAATGTGCCGCAGCAGAATTTACTTTGGGAACACCGATGTCGGCTGTCGTATGGATGATTTGGCGCTGCAGATTACTGATATCGACGACGTCGTCATCCACGATACCCAGTGTGCCGACGCCTGCCGCCGCGAGATAGAGGGCCACCGGGGACCCTAATCCGCCCGTACCCACCACCAAGACGCGTGCAGCTTTGAGCAACAGTTGCCCTGCAACGCCCACCGTGGGGAGGGCAATGTGCCGTGCATAGCGTTGATACTCGGTTGTGGTTAGTTCCATGCGACGTCGTCCTCTACGAATTCTGCACCGTCCCAATGCCAGCCACGGATATCGATGCGACCATGGGACGTGACCGATACGATCAGCCAAAAGAGCGACCGGCCCACATCGGCTGCGTCACGGGCATCGTGGATCGACGGCACTGCGGGGCTATCAGGATGGGTATGGATAATCCCCAGCACCGCGGTGCCGGTCTGTTGCGCCACCGCATCAGCCTGGAACCACCCGACGGGATCAAGGACAAAGGTCGTATTGGGCGTGCTCGCGAGGTTTGCGACGGGCACCAGCGCAGTCACGGTGGCGAGCGTCGGCAGCGGTTCGCCAATCACAAACCCAACTGCTTCGTGCGGGTAGGCGGCCAACGCCCACGCACTGATGGTCGTCTGCACGGCGCCGTCGAGGACAATCATGCCTGGACCTCATATGGTGCAACAAAAATGTGGGTTGCGTCGACCGTCACCTGATATCGTGCCACATCGGCGACCGCTGGCAGGGTCAGATGTGCGCCTGTTTTGAGGTCGAAGCGTGCGCCGTGGAGCGGGCAATCAACGGTGCAATCGTCGTCGTCGACATAGCCGTCATGGAGCTCAGCATATGCGTGGGTGCAGATGTTGCCAATGGCGTATACGGTGCCACGGATATTAAACAATCCGACCTGTTTGCCGTCGACAATGAGTTGCTTGGTTGCACCGACCGGTAATTCGGATATGAGGCAGACGGGGGTGGACATGCGGGACTCCTCAGATAGTGAAAACCGAGTCGCAGGGTGACCCTGCGACTCGGACCATGGCACGGGGGTAGACCTACCCGACCGAACCTTCCATTTCGAGTTGGATGAGACGATTGAGTTCGACGGCGTATTCCATCGGCAACTCGCGGGTGAATGGCTCCATGAAGCCCAAGACAATCATCGACAAGGCTTCGGCCTGTGAGATACCACGGCTCATCAGATAGAAGAGTTGCTCTTCGCCGATGCGGCCGACGGTGGCTTCGTGCGCCAGGGTGACGTTGGCTTCTTCGACTTCGATGTATGGGATTGTGTCGGATTTGGATTTGTCGTCCAGAATCAACGCATCACAGTTGACGTTGATCTTGGATCCAGTGGCACCGGGGTGGACCTTGACCAGACCACGGTAGGTGGTCTTGCCGCCGCCCTTGGAAACCGACTTGTTGGTGATGACGCTGGTGGTGTCGGGCGCATTGTGGACCATCTTGGCGCCGGCGTCTTGGTGTTGCCCTTTGCCTGCATAGGCAACCGACAAAACTTCGCCACGGGCTCCGCGGCCCATCAGATAGACCGACGGGTACTTCATGGTCAGTTTGGAACCGATGTTGCCATCGACCCACTCCATGCTGGCGTCTTCGTAGGCGACCGCACGCTTGGTGACCAAGTTGAAGATGTTGTTGGCCCAGTTTTGGATGGTGGTGTAGCGGAACTTCCCGCCCTTCTTGACGACAATTTCGACCACGGCCGAGTGCAGTGAGTTGGTCGAGTACTGCGGTGCGGTGCAGCCTTCGATGTAGTGTGCCGACGCGCCTTCGTCGATGATGATGAGGGTGCGCTCGAACTGACCCATGTTCTCTGCATTGATGCGGAAGTAGGCCTGCAACGGAATGTCGACGTGCACGCCCTTGGGTACATACACGAACGAACCACCCGACCAGACAGCGGTATTGAGGGCAGCGTACTTGTTATCGGCCGATGGGATGATGGTGCCGAAATACTGCTTGAAGATCTCGGGGTGCTCTTTGAGCGCAGAATCAGTGTCGAGGAATATCACGCCGCGCTTCGACCATTCTTCGCGCAGGGAGTGATAGACGACTTCGGATTCGTATTGTGCGCCGACACCTGCGAGGAACTTGCGTTCTGCTTCGGGGATCCCGAGGCGCTCAAAGGTGTTCTTGATTTCGTCGGGCACGGCATCCCAGTCGGTGGCAGGTTTGTCACCGGCACGCACAAAGTAGTGGATGTCGTCGTAATTGAGGGAGGCCAAATCTGCATTGCCCCATGCGCCATCGAGTGGTGTGGGCTTCTTGTAGAAGATTGCCAACGCCTGCAAGCGGCGCTTGAGCATCCACTCGGGCTCGCCCTTCATCATCGACAATTCACGGACGACATCTTCGCTCAGGCCCTTGCCGGACTTGAAGACGTAGTTTTCTTCCTGGCGGAAGCCGTATTTGGAGTAATCAAACTCGAGTTCGTTCGCTTCGACAGTCATCGCAGTCTCTCACTTCTAGTGGTTAGTCCAGTTCATCGGTATCGAGTTGTTGGCCAAGATATCGGTACAAGCCCACTTTCATGGCCTTGAGCGACAGAAGTGCGCATTTGAGGCGCACGGGATTTTTGTCGAGGGGCAACCCAATCAGCTCGAGGACGTCGTCTTTGCTGTACGCACGGGCAGCATCGAGATCCATCCCGATGAGCTCGTCGGTCAACATCGAAGCCGCCGCCTGGCTGACCGCACACCCTTTGCCCGAAAAAGCGACGGCGGCAATTTTGCCATCGGCGATGCGCAAATCGAGACGAATGCGATCACCGCACAACGGATTGTGCTCTTCTTGCGACACATCATGGGGATCGAGGGTCCCGTAGTTGTGAGGGTACCGATGGTGTTCCAGAATCAAATCGCGATACATATCACTCATGGTGACCCTCCCAACTAGGCAAAGAGTGTTGTTACTTTGCGTAAACCGGCGACCAGGCGGTCGATGTCTTGGGTCGTATTGTACAGATAGCATGAAGCCCGCGCCGTAGCAGGGATGTCGAGCGCTGCGTGCAGCGGTTGGGTGCAGTGATGCCCGGCCCGGACTGCCACGCCCTCGCTGTCGAGGACCTGGGCGACGTCGTGTGGATGGGCGCAGTCGACCGTAAACGATGCCATCGCTGCCCGGTCAGGTCCGATCGGCGGTCCATAGACCGTCACACCGGCGACTTCGGCGAGCTGATCGAGCAGGTAATGCCCGAGCGATTCTTCGTAGGCGGCGACATTTGCCATACCGATGGCTTCGAGATAGTCAATGGCATGCCCGAGGGCGATTGCCTCGCCGATCATCGGCGTACCGGCCTCGAATCGGGCCGGTACGTCGGCGTAGGTGCTGACTTCGATGGTGACGGTTTTGATCATCGACCCACCACCGAGAAACGGCGGCATTGCGTCGAGCAGTGCTTTGCGACCCCACAAAACGCCGACACCGGTCGGAGCCAGCATTTTGTGGCCGCTGAATGCCAAGAAATCGATACCCAATGCCTGGACATCCGTCGGCATATGCGGCACGCTCTGTGCACCATCGACCAGGATGAGCGCCCCGACCGCATGTGCCTTGGTCGCCAAATTCTGCACGGGATTGATGGTCCCGAGCACGTTGGACTGATGGGTAATCGCGACCAACTTCACACCCTGGAGGAGCGTGTCGAGATCGTCGAGCACCAACCGGCCAGCGCTGTCGCTGGGGATAGCCCGCAGGCTCGCACCGGTGCGTTGGGCAAGCAACTGCCACGGGACAATGTTGGAGTGATGTTCCATCTGACTCAGCAGAATGACATCGCCTGGGTGCAGGTTGGACCCACCCCAACTCTGTGCGACGAGGTTGATTGCCTCGGTGGTGTTCCGTGTGAAAATGACTTCACGCGCACTATTCGCATTGATGAAGAGGGCAACCCGGCCGCGGGCGCGTTCAAACTCATACGTGGCTTGCTCGCTGAGTTGATACACGCCGCGGTGGACATTGGCATTGGTGGTCCGGTAAAAGGCCGCCTGGGCGGCGATGACCGCTTCGGGCTTTTGTGACGACGAGGCACTATCAAGGAACGCCACAGGCCGTTCGATGGGCAACTGAAGAATAGGGAAGTCGCGCCGGACTGCTGCGATGTCGAATGGCGGTGTGTGCATGACGTACCTTTTGGTCTGTACCTAGATCCGCGCGGCGATCGCTGCGGTGACCTGCTCGCGCAAAGACTCGAGCGGGATGCGGTCCAACACGGGCTCGAAAAAGCCCATCACAATCATGTGTACAGCCTCTGCCTTGGAGATACCACGGGCCTGCATATAAAACAGCTGTTCGTCGTCGACTTCACCGCTGGTCGATGCGTGGCCGGCTTTCTGGACATTGTTGGTATCAATCTTGAGACCGGGGATTGAGTCACTGCGCGCCTGTGGTGACAAGTGCAGTGCGTGTTCTTCGAGACGGGTAACGGTATCGGTGCTGCCGCCTTCGATTTTGATCATGCCGTCGAAGGTCGCATACCCGGTCCCTTTGACCACCGTTTTGAAGTCCATGTGGGCTTCGGTTGAACGCCCCACGTGGCGGAGCCACGGTGCGGTCAGCAGGCGTTGGCCGTCGCTTGCCACGGTTGCGGCCATCCAGTCGACGCGTGAGCCATTGCCGACCAGGTTCGTTTCGGCCTCGATGTGCTGGTGCAAGGCACCCGTATTGATCGCTGCCCATTCGATGGTTGCATTGTTGCCAACGTTTGCCACCACATGCCCGACGTGGTGGACCTTGGCCCCCCAGGTCTGCATGCCGGTGTATTTGAGCGTCGCACCGTCGACGAGGATGAGTTCGCTGACGACGTTGCTATACGGGCCACCGTCGCCGTGGAGCTGCTCGACAAGGGTCAGATGGGCGCCGCGCTCGAGAACAACCAGATTGCGGGCCATCAACGTGTTCCCCGCGCCGAAGCCCTGGGTCAGGTGCAGCGGGAGCGTCGTTTCGAGGTTTTTGGGGACGTACACAAACCAGCCGTCACGCCACGTCGCAGCGTTGAGTGCCGCATACTTCGAGACTTTGGCTGATACTGCGCTGCCCAGGTGTGCCTGGACGAGTGCAGCATGATCGTGCACTGCTTGGGACAGGGGCATCACGATGACGCCCGCCGGTGCATCGGCACCGATCTTGAACGTCCCGACGTCGCCCGTCAACTGCATGTCTGCAAAGGCATAGGCAGTCAGGTCGGTTCGACGCCAATACGGCATTTCGTGCGCGGTGAACGCACTCAGGCCGTGTTGCCGCCACGTCTGTAACCACGCTGGTTCGGTGGCCACAAGCACGTCTGCAGCGCTCAGGGAAGCAATCGCTGGTAGCTTAGTTGCCATTGCCGAACACTTCCTCCCTGATGAAATCGTAGCCACGTTCTTCGAGCGTGAGTGCCAACTCTGGCCCGCCTTCACGGACGATGCGGCCTTCCATCATGACAGACACGACATTTGGCTTGATGTAATTGAGCAAGCGCTGATAGTGGGTGATAACCAAAACGCCCATGTCGGCATTGGCCTGCACCAACGTGTTGACTCCTTGGGAGACCACTTTGAGTGCGTCGATGTCGAGGCCCGAGTCGGTTTCGTCCATGATGGCCATCGAGGGTTTGAGCATCGACATCTGCAAGATTTCGATACGCTTCTTTTCGCCGCCCGAGAAGCCGTCATTGAGGTAGCGCCGCGCGAATGCCTCGTCGACACCCAAGGCAGCCATCTTTTCGCGGATATCTTTGCGGAACTGTGCCATTGGGATTTGCGTCTCGCGGGGGTCTTTGCCCTCGACCGCACGATGCCCGTTGACTGCTGCGCGCAAGAAGTTTGCAACGGTCACACCGGGGATCGACACCGGGTATTGGAATGCCAAAAACAATCCCAACTTGGCGCGCTGATCGACGTCCAGTTCAAGGATGTTTTGCCCCTTGTACCATACTTCACCGCTGGTCACCGTGTACGATGGATGCCCCATGATGGTATTGGAGAGGGTGGACTTGCCGCTGCCGTTTGGCCCCATGATGGCATGGATGGTCCCTGGCTTGACCGTCAAGTTGACGCCCTTGAGAATCTCTTTGTCGCCAATGCTGGCGTGTAGATCTTTGATGACCAATTCAGATGACACAGGAGCTCCTTCTCATTGAGATGTAGGCGTGATGGTCTATTTGTCGCTGAGCGTAATGGTATCGCTCTGGGCTACCGAAAAATTGCAGCAACGCCCGCCTTCGCGGATCGCGCTGTCGCTCTGGACCGAGTGACCGAGGACTTGCTCGAGCATGCGCTTTTCCATGGCGCAGACATCGGCATGATCTTGGGCGACCTCGTGGTACGGGCATGCATAGAAGGTGAAGGATTGCTCCGTGGCTCGGACATCAACGGGAATGCCGCGGGCTTCCATCATCTTTTGGACATCGATGATACGACTAGCAAGGTTGCCTTGGACGCCGTGCTGGTAGTTCTCGGCGAGTCGTTGCGAGACGCCCGTGAGCAAGCGATGCAGGGTCTCGCCGCCTTGCTGCCGTTCGATTTCGTCGAGCAATACCGACATCAGGGTGTCGTAACTCCGGGGGAACAGCTCGCGGGCACGTTCGGTCAAAGAATAGACAATGCGTGGACGACCCCGCCCGCTGCGCACCAAACGCGTCGCAATGAATCCACGGGCGTCGAGATTGGTCAGGTGTTCACGCACTGCAGTGGTGCTGATGCCTAACTCATCTTCGAGATCGCGAATCGTTGCTTCTGCGTGCCGTTGCAAGAAAATCAAAATCTGGCCGACGGATGATTCTGCTGCAAATTGGGTCGGTATCATACACAGTGCCTTTCATAGTCACACTGCATTATAGCCATGTTGGGCCAATAGTGTCAATTAATTCTATTTTATGTGTTTTTATTCATGATGGTGACAAACACCGTTTGTTTTGCCGCATGACCATGCTGTCCGCAGTCGGAGTATCGGCGAGTGCAGCGCCCGAGAGCAGACGTCATGTGGTGGTCAGGACGCGTTCGACGAGGTCCAAAGGGACATCACGGGTAATGACCGCATGCCCAATCGATGCTGGTAGCGCCCAGCGGATCTGCCCGGCGTGGACTTTTTTGTCCCGTTGCATGACCTCCATGAGCTGACGCGCACCAATCTGCGGTGGCAGCACCGTAGGGAGTTGGTACCGCTCTAGAACGGATTTTTGGTGGTCGACCAGCGCAGGTGTACACAGCTGCAATGCCGCCGCGATTTGGGCTTCGATATGCATACCGATGGCGATTGCCTCGCCGTGCAGGAGCACTCCATAGCCGAGGAGCTGTTCGATGGCGTGTCCGACAGTATGGCCATAGTTCAACAACATGCGCTCGGCTTGTTCGTACACATCGATATTCACGACGTCGACTTTGACCGCGACCGCACGGCGCACCAGTGCCGGGTCGAAAAACGCCGTGGTCGGGTCGGCTGTCGCGAGGTCTGCAAAGAGCTGCGCATCGCGGATAACCCCGTGCTTGATGGCCTCGGCCCAACCGGCAGCGAGTTCGCGTTGGGGCAGTGTTTTGAGGAGCGATACATCGGCGTACACGAGGCGTGGTTGGTGGAATGCGCCGATCATGTTTTTACCGAGAGCATGGTTAATACCAGTCTTGCCGCCCACCGCACTGTCGACCATGGCAAGGAGCGTTGTGGGCATTTGGACGAGTGCGACACCGCGCAACATGGTTGCGGCTGCATAGCCTGCGACATCTCCGATAACCCCGCCCCCGAAGGCCACCACGATATCGCGGCGCTCGACGCGGTGCGCGAGCAGATGATCGTAGATGCGCATCAGGGTATGCATGTCCTTCGAACCCTCGCCGCCAGGGATGAGCAGGAGCGACGTGCCCTCGCCAAAGGACTGTACAAGCGCTTGGGCAGGGACTGCCATCTGGGCGTCGGCAATGATGTGGACACGACCACGCAGACCGACCTCGTGCAT
>QWQY01000076.1 GCA_003670675.1 Chloroflexota bacterium | reverse complement strand
GTGATGTACGCAATGGTCCCGGCAAACGGTGCGCGTATTTCGGCGCGGCTCCGGTTGATGGTGGCCAACGTGAGGGCAGCCTCGGCCTGTGCGACACCTGCTTCGGCTTGGGCACGCGCCGCTGTGATGCGGTTGACTGCGGCCTGTGCCGATGCGACGGTAGCCTCGATGTTGGCGAGATCACGCCCCGTTGGATTGACAACGCGGTCGTAGGCTAGTTGCGCTTGTTCGAGCTGTTGTTGGGCCGTGTTGTTGCCGACGAGCTCTGCCTGGACGGCTTGATCAAAGCCGATTTGGGCATTGCGCAGACCGATTTGGGCAGCATCGCGGCGTGACACCGAAATCTCGTAGGCCATTTTGTAGCGTTTGATTGTGCTGTCGCCGATTTTGTTGGGGCGCCCCATCATGGTCGGTTGGACAGGATCAGTGCCCTCGTTGACGACCCATTCCCAGTTCCACTGGTCGTAGGTCAACTGCGACGTCGCCTGTGTCAACGATTGGTTGGCGATATCGAGTTGTAACTGCGCTTGGGTTTTGGCCAACGACAAGCGGTCTTTGGTGCTCTTGAGGTTCGACTGGGCGACTTCGAGGCTCAGTGTTGCGGCGCGCGCATCTGAACTCGTGCTCCCGGGTTTGGTTGTCTCTTGGGCAGCCAATGCTTGCTTCAGTTGTGCCTGGGCAAGGAGGTCGTCTGGACCGCCCGCCCGCAACCCATTGAAGGTTGCTTTCGCAGAAGCGAGGTTTGCATTCGCCTGTGCGACCTGTTGGTCGTATAAGGTGGTATCGAGGGTTGCAATCAAGTCACCGGCTTTGACCACAGCGCCTTCGCGTGCCGTAATCTCAGAGACTGTGCCCGTTACTTGGAAGTTCAGTTCGGCATCGTTGAGGGTTTTGACCTCACCGGTACCACTGACAAGCATGGCGGTCATGCTGCTGTTGTCGGTCTGTTCGGGGGTAGCAACCAACGCACCGAGGTCGACGGTTGGCTGTATGGTCGCTGTGGCAACGGCTGCCACTGTGCCCGCGACGGTTGGTTTGGCCGTTGTCGCACTGGCTTGGCCACAGGCAATCAGTCCAGTGGCAATGCCAGATATGATCAGGGTGCGGAGAAATTGTTTACGCATGTATATGATCCTTTCGTCGAAATTCGACCGTGATTACTCTTCTGTAGGCTTGCGGCTCAATCGGGTGGCGAGCGAATCGAGCAGACTGTAGGCAGCAGGGACAACAAACAGCGTCAGCACCATCGAGGTCGTCAGACCGCCAATGAGAACCGTTGCCAGCCCACGCCGGAATTCGCTGCCCTGACCGGTACCAATAATGTGGATGCCCATGGCGACCGGCAATGCACCAGCCACAATGGCAAATGTCGTCATCAGAATAGGACGCAGACGGACCGACCCGGCCACCCGCAGTGCTTCGTGTTTTCCCATGCCAGCGGCACGGAGCTTGTTGGTGAAGTCTACCAGCAGAATAGAATTCTTGGTGACCAGACCCAGCAACAAAATCAACCCGATCATGCCCGTAATGTCCAGGTCTGTGTTGGTCAACAGCAGCCCGATGAATGCTCCGATGAAGCTAAACGGCATGGCCAACATGATTACCAGCGGTTGGGTGAATGACCCGAACTGCGAAGCCAACACCATGTAGACAAACAACACCGAGAGCAACATCGCAAGAATCAACGACGTAAACCCTTCAGATTGTTGCTGGACAACCCCAGTGAACGACCAGACCACATCTGCAGGCAGGTTTTGGGCATTCATGAAGTCGGTAATCTGCTGTTGGGCGTCCGCGGTGTTGAGCTCTTGCAGATTTGCACCGACGATAATCTGAGACAAGCGATCGTAGCGGCGGATGCTGACCGGGCTCGAGGCGAGCTCGAACTTGCCCAGCGAACTCAGCGTGACTGATCCGCTCCGGGTGGGGATGACAATGTCTCCCAATGCGGCAGGATTTTGCCGGTCTTCGGTCGCCAAACGGACAACGATGTCGGTATCTTTGCCGTCTTGCCGCAGCACCGTGGCGCGTTCACCGTTGATCAAGGCGCGTACCGACGATGCAATGTCGGCGTTGGTCAAGCCGAGGTCGCCGACGCGGGCAGGATCAGCAAGCAAGCGCAACTCCGGTTTGCCACCGGTGTAGTTCGTCGCGATATCGACAATCCCAGGGGTCTGCGCCATGTGTGCTTTGAGCGCGTCGACGAGGGGTGCCAGTGATTCGACCGATTTGTTGGTCTGCAAACTGACCTGGACGGTGCGCCCCGTCACCGATGTGCTCGATCCTTGGAAGCTCGGCACACCGAACGACAGATTGGGCACAAACGACAACTTGGGTCGGACTGCTTCTTGGGCGGCCAGTGTTTCGGCTTTGCCTTTGAGCTTGACGCTGAATTCAGCGCGCTCGGGATTGCCGACAAAACCAACGGTCGAAATAACCGATGTGACGTTTTCTTCGGCCATCAAGATTTGCTCGGCTTGGCGTGCAACCCGGTCTGTTTCGGCCAAGTTGGTCCCTGGCGCAAGTTCAAAGCCGACAATATACTCATGCGGGTCTTCGGTAGGGAAGAACGTAAATTTGAGTTGGCTGGCGACGCCAAAGCTCAACACGAGGACCAGTAGCGCTACAAGCATCACGAGAATGCGGTTCCACCGTGTCGACAGTGTTTTGGCCAGTTGTGTACCGTACCAACTGCCCAGCTTGCCGGGATCTTCTTCGGCTTCGTGGAGCAACGATGCATTGGGATCATCGTGATCGTATGCAGGAACCGGCGGTTTTTGACCGAGGATTTTCTGTATTTGGGTGCGGAACAAATTCGCAGACAACATCGGTGCAAACGTGAATGCCTCGATGAGCGAAATCATCATGGCCACCGCAACGGTGATACCGAACGATTTGAAGATGATGCCGGTGGTGCCGGTGGCGAATGTCACGGGGACAAACACCGCCACGATGGTCAGCGTCATTGCCAACACGGACAGCGATACTTCGGCAGTACCACGGCTCGAGGCGGCACGGGCTGATTCACCACGCAAGGTATGACGAAAAATGTTTTCACGCACCACAATGGCGTCGTCAATCACCAATCCGACCGCGAGCGAGAGCGCCAGCAACGTAATCAAGTTGATGGTCAATCCGAACAAAGGCAAAAAGATGAATGTGGCAATCAAAATGATTGGTAGGCCGGCCATGGTAATAAGGGTGTTGCGCAAGTCACGAAAAAACGCAAACACGACCAACAATGCAGCGAGAGATGCAAACACGAGCTCTTCGATGGAGCTAATCACCGCTTCACTGACCGCCACCGATTGGTCACGGGGGATGATGTATTGCATATCGGTGCGTACTTCGAAGGTGTCGGTGAGCGCGACCTTGACCGCATCGGCGACCTGGACCGTGTTGGTACCGGATTGCTTCCGGACGTCGAGGATGATGGTATCTTTGCCATCGAGACGCGTGTAGTTCACGCGGTCAGCGATCCCTTCTTCGACGGTCGCGACATCGGCAATCGTATAATTGGTGCCAGTGATTTGGATTTTGCCGATATCATCGATGCCGGTCAACATACTCGGCGCACGCAGACTGATGTCTTGGGTGCCGGCACTCATCGACCCGAGCCCCAAATTGGCATTTGCTGACTGCAATGCACCGATAAGCTGGGCGGGGATGAGTCCATAGGCTTGCAACTTATCGAGCTTCATCGAGACGTTGATTTGACGGGTAAGCCCACCATTGACCGCAATCGAACCGACGCCCTCTGCACGTTGCAGGCGTGGCACGATTTCGTCAGTGATACGGTCACGCAACGTTAATGCGTCAATGTTTTCGATGGGCGAAATGGCAATCGATACAATCGGTGCTTGGTTCGGATCGAAGCGCGCATAGATCGGCTCGCGGATGTCGCGCGGCAGCGAATTGCGGATGGTGTTTATCTTTTCGCGTACGTCTGTTTCGGCTTGCGACACATCCACGCTCTCGTTGAACTCGAGCACAAAAATGACTTGACCATCCGACGACGTCGAGGTGATATGTTTGATGCCGCTGATGGTGTTGATGACCTGTTCCACCGGCTTGGCGACCTGTTCGAGCACACTGTTTGGACCGGCACCAGGATAGCTGATGGTCACGGCAACAATCGGTATGTTGATTTCGGGGAGGAGATTGACCGGGATGCTCGTATACGAAAGGATGCCAAAAGTAACCGCCAGCAACATCAACATCGTGATGAATACCGGCTGTCGGATGGCGGTATCTGAGAGCGCCATGCCTTTCAACATCTCGGGCGGTTTAGACGCCATGCACAGTCCCCTTGCTAAATGTGATTATCTTCACAACACAACATACCACAGAAAAACAGGCGTGTGCTGATGGATTTTCATCGTGTACACATGCCTGCAGCGTTGCCTGACATACATAAATTGTACGCTGTATTGTTTGATTTGTGTGGACGGGCATCGTGAGAATTTGCTAAGCAAAAACGCACCTCCTGCAGAAGCAAGAGGTGCGTCGGGGTGAACGAACGTTATGCGCGGCCGTGTTGTTTGAGCCAGGCGTAACTCATGGCGATGCTTTCGAAGGGATCACGCTGGCAGACGTCTTGTTCGACGATGAGCCAACGTGCGCCGGCTGCGTCAGCTGCCTTGATGATGCCAGCAATATCGAGGGTCCCGTGGCCGACTTCGGCGAAGGCGCGCGTCGTTGCTTGCATGTCTTTGAGGTGGACGCATGGGACGCGGCCATGGTATTTGTTGATGAGTGCGACTGGGTCCATACCCGCATAGGCAATCCAGTAGACATCGAGTTCGGCATTGATGGTGCCGGCCTTGCTCTCGTCGAGGAGGATCGTCAATGCGTTGGTATCACCCAGCGGTGCGAGCTCGAAGTCGTGGTGGTGGTACAAAAACTGGATGCCGGCTGCGCGGCAGTGTTCGCCGTATTGCTCGAATTCGTGCATGAAGGCGCGCCATTCTGCGGCACCACCACGGTCAGTCGGAGCAATCCACGGGCAGATGACATATGATCCGCCGAGTGTTTTGATGTCGTTGATGACACCGTCGAGGTTGCCGCGCAAAAAATCGATGCCGACATGGGCGCCTGAGACGCGCAATTCGTTGGCTTCGAGTTCGGCACGGAGCGATGCGATGGGGACATCATGCGAATAGACGAGTTCGACACCGGCGTAGCCAATGTCTGCGACACGCTTCAACGTGCCCTTCCAATCGGCGGCCATGGCGTCACGGAGGGTATAGAGTTGCACACAAATCGGTTGCATGGATTTTCTCCACTTCAGTAGAACACCGCTATGATACCACCACTCGTATAATGGCAACAGGACCCCAGTGGCAAGAGGAGTAAGTATGCATGTCATCATCGTGGGCGCAGGAATGGCAGGGTTGACGTGTGCGCGGGCATTGCAACGTGCCGGGGTGCAAACAACCGTGCTCGAAGCGAGTGATGGCATCGGTGGACGTGTGCGCACCGATATCGTGGCGGGGTACCGACTCGACCGTGGCTTCCAAGTGCTGTTTGATGCCTATCCTGCGGTACGCCGTTGGCTCGACTATGACGCCCTTGATCTGCGTGCGTTTGACCCGGGGGCAGTCGTCGTGCGTGACGGCAAACGGACTATTTTGACCGATCCACTGCGTGATTGGCGATCGGCGTGGCCTGCATTGTGGGCTGATAGTGTGTCGACCATCGACAAGCTCCGTATCCTTGCATTGCGATTGCAGGTCCAGCGGACCCCGTTTGCAACGGTCCAAGCGCAACCGGATCAAACAACATGGGCATATTTGGAGCAGTACGGATTTGCAGCGCAGACCATCGAGCGCTTTTTTGCTCCGTTTTATGGAGGGATTTTTCTCGATCGGAGCTTGCAAACGAGTGCCAAATGCTTTGTGTACGACTTTAAAATGCTGGCGGAGGGGCGCACCGTCGTACCCGCAGCGGGGATGGGCGCACTCGCGACGCAGCTCGCGCAGGGGCTGGTTGTCGAGTGCCAGCAGAGCGTCAGCAGCTTGATAGTCACTGCAGGACGGGTCAACGGGGTGGTGTTGGCTGATGGAACCGTACGATACGCCGATGCAGTGGTGTTGGCGGTACCTGCGCCTATTGCCCAGCAGTTGTCAGGTTTGGCGATTCCGACGACGCCCAAAAGCACGGTGACCCTCTATTGGGCCGGGACGCAGCCACTAACCACCCAAAAGAAACTCTGGTTGAATGCAAATCCCGATGCCTATGTCAATAACGCGATGCAGATGACCGCAGTTGCTCCCGGATACGGCCCTGTTGGTGGACATTTGCTCAGTGCAACGGTCATCGGTGCACCCGCCGAGGACGACGCACAGTGCTATGCACGGGCAGAGCACGATATGGAGCAGCTGACTGGCCAACCTGCGCTACTCGCTACCTATCACCGGTTGCGTCTGTATCGGATCCCCTATGCCCAGTTTGCCCAGCCAGCAGGGATCCATGCCACGTTGGTAGGCCCACGAACCGTGCGCGACGGGCTCTATTTGGCAGGCGAATATACCGTTGCGAGTAGTATCAATGCTGCCATGCTCAGTGGCGAGCGCGCCGCGCGGGCCGTTATGCAGCCCACCACAACACCTGCTTAACGCGGCGGCATGTGGGTACGAGCCCGTTTGAGGACCGCCAATGCGCGCGGGATATGCAATAGACCATATCCGTAGCTATCGTCACGGCCTGGTGGGCCGAGGTCGGTCGCCGAATGGAGCAATGCAGATCGAATCTCGGCAGCAGATGCCGCGGGATACGCAGCCCGCATGAGTGCCGCAGCCGCGCTCACCTGTGGCGCTGCAGTGCTTGTCCCATCGGCGCTCCCCATGCCGGTAGCACTCGTGTCGATGTTGAAAATGCCGACCCCTGGTGCGACCAAATCAACGGATGCGTCAGGCCGGGCAAATGCGGCGAGATGATTGGATTGGTCGATTGCACTGACGGCGATGACCCCCGGGTAGGCAGCCGGATAGGAGCGTTGCTGCCCTTTCCCACTGGTGTTGCCTGCAGCTGCAACAACGACGATGTCTTGCGCAATTGCATCTGCAATCGCGTTGCGGATTGCCGGCGTGTCGCTCGGCCCGCCGATGCTGAGGTTGATGACGCTGGCACCGCGTTCGATGGCGATAGCAATCGCACGGGCCACGGTCAGGTCACTCCCATAGCCGTCATTGGTTATTGCTTTGAGTATCAGTAATCGGCAACCGCGACAAATCCCGCGGATGCCAGATGCATCTGCATGCGCAGCGATGATCCCTGCGGTATGCGTGCCGTGCCCACTCTGATCGCGAAGCGGATCTGGTGCGACGATATTGACCGTGTCTGCAATGCGCCCCTGCAACAACGGCGCAGACGTGTCGACCCCTGCATCAATAACCGCCACGATGACCGGGGTCGCCGGTTGCAGATGCTCTGGTGGTGCACCGATGCGTTCGAGGTACCACGCAGCGGGATCGGGGGGCGATGTTTGGACGGCAGCGGGAGTGATGGACGGGGAAGTCCATGGCATGAGGAGTGCGGCCAAAACGCAGGATGCCACCAGACTCCAGGCCGTGTTCATGAACGCTGGACCGGGTCGCCGAGATAAATCGGTTCGCAGAGAAACGTCGACGGATTGTGATGCGCTAAGACTTCCACGCCGAGTAACGCGTAATCGAGTGGTCTCGGCCATACGACACGGATAGGTGCAGTCGGTTCAATGGTGCGTATGGCAGCGGCGGTATCTGCATCGCAGACGATCGGTGCGTCGTGCCATAGCTCGATTTGTGCGATGTTGCGGGCGTCGATACTGCCGGGTGCCCAAAGAGCTGCGGGATACGACGCAACCGCAAAGCGACCGCGGCCCAACGACGTTATTGCATGGCAGGCAGTGCCGCGGAGCGCCCATGCCATGGCATCGAGCGACGCAATCCCGATGAGCGTTGCATCGGTGGCCAAGACCAATCCTTTGGCAATGCTCATCCCCACCCGAATGCCGCTCCAGCTCCCCGGTCCGCGCGCAACGACAATGTGAGTGAACTGTTGCGGGGCGATCCCTACCAGTCGACACAAAGCATCGAGTTGCGGCAATACCTGCTCGCTGTGACGGCGCCCACTCTGCCATTGCTGCTCTGCAAGCAGGCGATCTCCATTGGTGATGGCAAGCCCACTCAGTGCCCCACTGGTATCGATGGTCAGCATCATGCGTCTGCTCCGTTCCGCCAGTGGGCGTTGATTTCTGCCATGAGTGCTGCGGCGCGTGG
>QWQY01000075.1 GCA_003670675.1 Chloroflexota bacterium | reverse complement strand
TTGCCGTTGTGTGGATTCCAAACCTCCCAGCCCAGGTTGTCGCCATCGGGTTGATAGCCGTACTGATAGATTCGCTCAGTGCCACCGGATTTCAGGTGTTGCGCGCCCAAAATCGTCACCCGCTGGTTGCATCCATCCAACTGCTTGCACCGGTCGTGTTGCTGGCGGGGGTACTGAGCGGCGTAGCGACTGCACTCCTTCCTATTGTGATGCTGCAACTCGCTGTCGCATGTACCACCGCGATTTGTGTCGGGTGGTTCGTCTGGCGACAGGTTGGCAGTACCAGGGCGGGAACATTGGCGGGTGCAGTGCCGTTTGTGATTTCGGACATTTGCGCCCAGCTGTATACCCAAAGCACAACCATCTTGGTCGGGAGCATGATGCTGAGTAGCGCGGTTGGTGTCTATCGAGGTGCATGGAGTCTGGTGGGCTACTCGTTCATCGTCCCAGCCGTACTCTTCCAGACGACATTGCCGCATCTGAATGCACAAAAAGATCCAGCTGCGCGACGTCTCTTGCTGCGTCGAACACTCCTCCTGATGCTCATCTATGCGCTCGGCATGGGTATTTTTGTGGTCTACGGCGCTTCATGGGTATTGCCGCTGCTCTATGGCGAAAGCTTTCGCCCGAGTGCCGCGCTCCTCCCTGCGTTTGCGTGGGTGCCGTTTTACAAAGCACTGAGCTTTAGTGGCGTGTTGATTTTGTTGATGGAAGGGCACATCCGTCGGAGAATCGTCGTCCAGATTTTGGTCGTCTCCGTCGTGTGGGCAACGGCACCATGGCTGATAGCCCAAGGCGGCATAGCTGGCGCAGTATCTGCCCAACTGCTGAGCGAAGGCGTGCTCGGCATCGGCTACCTCCTCATCGCCGCGCGCTCACTCCGATTGACCGACACACCCGTCTGGCCGCCACGCCGCATCGTCATTTCTCATCTGCATGGCAGCGGCAATGTGGGCGATGCGGCTATCCATCAGGCGCAGTATGCACTCATCAACACACTGTTCCCCGCTGCACATATCACTGTTGCCGCGGCACTCCCCGCGACCGTGACGCATGCCTTCCCCCATGCAACCGTCGTCCGGGGCATCCATGCCTGGGTCTATGCCGACGACGGCACCATAGCCCCGCTCGGCACACGGGTATGCCGTGCGGTCGCATTGATGTGTGCAGTGCTCCTGGGTCGCTGGGGGGTGCGCGCTCGATGGGGGCTTGATGATGCCGAACAGGCCAGTCTCGCGGCGTATCGCAGTGCCGATGTGGTCTATGCCAGCGGTGGGGGGTACCTGTATGACGAACCCGCAGCACGTCCATGGCGACGACTCTTGGGGTGGGACCTCTGGTTGGTAGCCGATTTGCTGATTGCACGCGGCTGGCAGCGACCGCTGGTGTTGTTGCCGCAATCGATTGGACCGTGTACGAACCAACCGTTTCGCGGTGTGCTGCGGTGGATCCTCGGTCAGGCAGATTGTCTGTACGCCCGCGATTCGGCGACGAGTACGCTCCTCCGCGAATGGGGGATAGCCCACCGCAATGCGCCAGATATGGCATGGCACACAGAAAACACTGCAGAAGCTGCCGTCACCGCTCCTCGTCAACCGCTGCTCGGTGTGGTTGCACTCGATTGGGGCGCACAGTATCCTTCGTTTCGTGGGCAAACCGCGTACGAAGACGCGCTCGTCGCCACCATCGAGCACTATGCAGCCCGTGGATGGCGTATCCAACTGTTCAGCCAATGCAACGAGGCCAACCCGGCCTGGGATGATCGCCTGGTGACCCATCGAATCGCCCAGCGCGCGGCCTGCGCGGTCGAGGTGATGCCCGATATTGGTGATCCGACCGCTTTGGCACGTGCCTATGCGGCACTCGATTGTATGATAGCAACCCGCATGCACGCGGCAATCTTGCGGATGCGCAGCGGTGGGGCATGCGTGGTCATCGGGTACCTTCCCAAGGCCGCCGCTCTGATGGAGGATCTTGGATTGGCCGCGTGGCACGTGCCCATCACACATGTCACTGCCGCAACGCTCTGCGCGTTGGTAGACCGACGTGATGAGCAAATACCCATCCTTAGACAGGCACATGCGCAGATAGGCGCACAACAAAAGGTGTTTGTCGATGACCTGCGCACAAACCCTGTTATTGGGGGATCGAAATAGCCGCTGATCCGAGATCAAAGAGTGCGTCCGGACGGATTTCGATGATGCGTTCTGTGCCGTTTTTTTGCATCAAAGCAATCGAAATCCCCTCGCGCAGTACCAACAGCACAACATACTTGCCGGGCGGGATATTTGCAATCGCAAACGCACCACCCGCATCGGTCACGCCACCGACACCACCCGAATCATCGGCGATATAGGCTTGTTGGTCGCCTTCACCATACACCGCGGCGAGCCGAACGGTGCGGTTTGCCAGTGGTTGGTTGTTTTGGTCGAGCAGCTGGCCACGCATCAAGCCCATCCCTGCGACTGCAGGGACTTGGGTCGCATCGCCCATCGTCGGTTGAGCCGGCGCCGCACAGCCAAGCAAGACAGCCATCATGCACACAAGCATGGTTTTTTCAAGAAATCGTCGCATACTACCCCTCTATAACCCAAAGTTATTATTGCATAGTGGCACCCAGGTGGGTATGGTAGAGAGGTACAGAAAGAGGTTCTCATGGAATTCATGCGCCGCACCCTCCTCCAACTCGGCCTCGTCTTCGTTTTGGTCATCGCCAGTTTCGGCACTGCGCAGGCAGCAACCAATGCATACGACGCCAAATACGTTACTTCGATTTCGTACATGAATGTCGGCACCGAGCCCGCAAATCTCAATTTGACATTCTACGATGCGGGGTCAGCGACCACCGTCAACTATCAACTGCTCGACACCACCGGTGCCGCCCGCGTCATCCCCAGCATGGCGAGTGCGTCGTTGTCGGTATCTGCTGTTTCGAGTTTGACCAGCACGGCACGATATGGTGCGGTCGTCACCTCGAATCAACCATTGATTGCCACGATGATGCAGGTGGCTAATGATTCGGTCATCCGCACCCAGCCGATTTCGAACGGGTTCCGTGCGAGTGACGCCAGCGGCACGATTGTGTTGCCGTCGGCCATGAAGAGCTGCTTTTCGGATGAACTGACGACGCGCTTCAGCATCCAAAATGCCGGCGCTTCGTCGCTCAGCGACGTGACGTTCTCGCTCAAATGGCCAAACGGGGATGATGCCTATACGGTCCCAACTCCGCTCTCTTTGGATGCCGGTGATGTCCAACATTTCGACCTCGCGTCAATTACGGTCGGGTCCACGCCTGCCGGCGTGACGTTGCCGAGCGGATGCGACTTCAACGGTTCGGCCGTCATTGAGTCGGCAACGGGTACGTTGGTCGCAACGGCGGTCGAGCTGAGCACAGTCAACAAGTACGCAAACAGCTTCGAAGGCCTGCCGGGGACTACCGCTGATGGCGCGTTGACCCTGTACTTCCCTTCGGCGATGTGCCGGGTGAACTACGGTGATGGCGAGCAGTCGTCGTCGTACGCCGTCCAAAATCTCAGCGCTTCAGCAGCAGACATTGATGTCGCCTTCACCTACCAGATACGTGCCAGCAATGGCTCGTTGGGCGCAGTCCAAAACAGAACATTGAGCTTGACCATCCCTGCAGGCGCTAAAGGCAGCATCCCTGGCTGCGATGCATCCAAAAACGCGGTCGGCAATACCAACAACGCCACCGGTAGTGGTATGCCCGCTGCAGCAGTTGGTTCGGCAGTGGTCACCTCCAATCGCAAAGTCGTCGGCCTCCAGAAGATAAGCGGCGGTGGAATTTCGGCAGCAACCCCCGCAATCATCAGTGGTGGCAGCAAGGTCTACACACCTTTTGTGCGATACACCGTGAGCTGCTTTAGCGCAAGTCCAACCCCTGCAACCTGCCGAGGTGAGTCACGGCAGCGGACGTTGTTTGCCGTCCAAAACATCGGTGGCGTAGCCGCCAAAATCAAGATGACTCTGTACAACTATCTCGGCGAGGTGGTCGGTACCTACACCACACCCAGCACCGTCGCTGCAGGTGCAAAGATTTCGTTGAATCCAACCAGTGCAACGCCGGTCAGTCCGTTTACGAACGCAGCACTGAATGAATTCGGGTACACGTTCTTGAGCGGGAATATGATTTACTCCGGTAGCGCCGTCTTCGAATCACTCGATTCGGCTGGTACCACACCGACATCTACCATCGCGGTCGTCACCCGGGTCTTGTCACAGACTCCGTTGGGCCAGACCGGCGACGACTACAACGGCACCCCATAGGTCTATGCGAACAGCCCCCTCCTGCAGTGCAGGAGGGGGCTGTTTTGTGTGGCTTATTGAGCGATGGGTGCGAAGTTTTGGTATAACGCCTGGTACAGGACCAGCGTCGAACCGCGATCGTCCCCAATAACCAACTGCATTTGCCAGGGGACAAGTTGAACACCCCGAGTAACAAACGGCGGTACCGCTTGCCGCCCGACCACTCCCTGCCCTGGGCTATAGACGGTGAGTGTGGCTGGTGCTTCCGACTGCACCACAAGTATGGCGCCCAACACGCTATACGCTACCGACGTTCCCCACGGCTGCCCCATATCTCCATCGCGGAGCCACGAATTTTTCTCTACGGCGTACGAATACACCGCACCTTGTGTGCTCACTACAAGGAGCTGCTCTGCATTGACCACCAGTGCTGCCGCCTCGACATCGGCTGGGAGGACCGTGAGCGGCGTCCATTCCTGATCGTATGACCAGAGCTGTGCGCTCCCCTCGGCACCCGCCAGCACGACCCACATCCCCTGCCAGCGCACGAGCTGTGTGATCTCCGCAGGTGCGTTTTGGGTGGCAGTCCGTCGCCAATCGACCCCATCCCAGTAATGGATGGTGCCATCGCCACGGGCATCAATCACGCCGACACCACTCCCATCCGACCAGCTGACCCCTTGTGCCAACGCAAACGGTAGCGCTGGCGCAGGTTGCCATTGCTGTGTGGTGCTATCAAAGCGCTCGACCAGGCGGCGCTGGCGCGCATCGTCACCACCGCCCAGCGCATACAAATCGCCGTTCACCACGGCGAGTACGACATGTGCACGCGGTTGCGTGACGCCCGGCAACTTTTTCCAGCGCGCATCATTGATTGGCTTGATGGCCTCGAGTGGCGCAACCGGTTGCGCCGCCCATATACCGTAGCCGACTGCCAACGACAGGGCCAGGGCAACACCGACCGCGATACGCCCGGCATGCGGGAGCGGTCTGCGCACTGCGGCTCTTGGGAGGGTGGGTGGCGGAAGCACCTCGGCAGTGGGCAGCGTTGTCTCGACGACTGCAGGGTGCGGCTCGGCGGGCTGCGGCGGCGCGGGGACGTCCATCAACCCGTGACGTACTGCATACAGGCTTGCTTCGGTCCGTGACGCGACATCGATTTTGGCGAATATGTTGCGGACATGCACTTTTACCGTGTTTTCGCTAATGTCGAGTTGGCCAGCGATTTGGCGGTTACTCAACCCCGTTGCGACCAACAACAAAATTTGGCGCTCGCGTTCACTCAGCATGTGGTTCACCAGAGCACCGCATAGATGGCAGCATCGCCGCTCCGGAAGCGCAGTTCGAACTGCGCCGACGTGTCGAGGACCGATGGTTTGGCTGCGCTGCCACGTTCGGAGGCGTATATGTAGTTGACTTCACGGTGCTCTGCAACAAAGCGCTCGACGAACGCGAGCGATCCGTCTGCGCCGCGGAGTTGTGCCGTGGTCTCGGCTATCCAGGCACGCGCTGCAGGATCTGCGTAGGTGTAGAGCACCGGTGGGGTGGTCACCGCGATCCCGGCGACCGGTAACAACCACCAGCCGCCATCGCCCCCACGATCGACGCCCCACATCCAACCCGCACTGTTGGTCATCACCGTTGCGTCACGGGGCAAATTATCGACAGCCCACTGTAGGACCGCCTGATCATCGGCTGTCGCAATAATCGTGGTGTCCCGTACCACGGGGACGATACCTCCCACCGTTAGGGCGACCACCACACCGACGGTCACGGCGGTGGACCACTCGGGGATGCGTCGCACCACGCGCACCGATGCCAGCCCAATCGCAATCGCGATGGGGATGTACAATCCCGTCGTGATGGTTTCGTTGGTAAAAAACGACACATAGGGCAACCCAATGACGACGGGGTTCGCCACCAGCACGGTCAGCACAATCCAACAAACCAACGCAAGCCCACGTCGCATGCGCAACCGCACCAACACCATCAGCGCACAAACCAGAGCAGGGACCAGCCAGCGATTGTTGAGCGCCCAGACCAAGCCCCACACCACACCATTGTGACTCGGGTTACCGGCGACGTGCATCGCAGAGGCACCTGCTCCCGCCTGTACATGCGCACCCACAAACAGCCACCACGGTAGCGTCAACACCAGTGCCATTAGTACGGGACGGAGAACCCACCAGCCGGGAGCGCCATACACAATGAGTAGCGCACCGCCCCACAACAGCGCGATGACAAATACCACCATGTGGGTCAACGCGAGGAGCGTCATTACTGCACCCAGCCATACCCAATGGACGCGTTGACCGACCGGCTTGAAGCAATCGTCGATGAGCCACAATGCTGCGGGCAGAAACACCATCCCCGTCAACAGGGTATAGCGCCCCCAGCTCAGGTAATACGCCGGCATAATCGACACCATGCCAGCCACGACCATGGTGACAGCGGTCGCCCACCAGGACCGGGTCCACTGCCAGACAAGTGCCGCCACCGTGAGTACCGCGCACACGTTCCACACTTGGCCACTGGTCCGCAGATACTCTGCAACGTCGTGCAGCGGAATTGCGCTGAGTGACATCAACACCGCCATGATGCTGTGGTAGCCGCTATGGTAGGTAAGTGCCGGCACCGGCAGATACGGTTCGAGGCTCCAGGGTGCATGCCCCGCCTCGACTGCCACCCGGATGAGCAATGCATGATGCACCGAATCGACCCACGGCGGCATGGCAATATCTGCAATCTGCGCGACGCGGGTCCACACCACGGTCATACTCGCTAGCACCATGGCAACCCCACCGAGGCGCGTCGGCAGGGTTATCGTGTGCACGTCAACAGCGCGCCACCAGCGGGCGACTGCACTCACGGTGCCTGCACCCAACGCAGCCTGCCACACCCACGGTGGCATAGAGAACTCTGCCCATGCGGCCCATGCATAGACAGCCGCAATACCGGCAAACCCGATGGGAGCCCGCACAAAAAAAGGAACTCGACGCGCGGTCCACTGTTGGATCAACCAGCCAGGAACCACTGCGACGCACCCAAACAGCACAAACCAACGGGCGACCCCGCCGCCCGTCCACAGAACGGCAGCCATGCAGATGACCAGCAAGAGCAGGTTTTTTTGGGTCGGCACAGAGACGGTCATGCGCTTCTCAATTCGACACATCTTGATCGATACGTCGTTGTGTTGCTTCGATATCTGCACGCGCAAGAGTAGTTGTTGCATTCACACAGCGGATGATTGGGGTCGTGCCATACAGGTCGACGCACGTGCTACTACCGTTGTCGATGCGCCAACTCCAATGCTGGAGCAATGGTGTACCAACCAGCGCACAGAGCAGAATCTGGATCGGAATTGCCTGCGTCACAACCACAACCCGTTGCCCGCGGTGGCGGGTGACGAGTTGCTGCCATGCTGCCACAATCCGCTCGGCTACGGTCGCCAGCGCTTCACCCCCAGGGGCTACGGCATGCAATGGATCGCGCAGACGATCTGCCATACTCTGTGGCCAGTCACGGTACGCTGCGGCGCGGGTGAGTCCGGTCAGAACGCCCAACCCTTGATCGGCCCAGTCATCTGACGAAACATGCGCCGCGGGACACAATGGTGCGAGGAACTGGGCACTCTGTAGGGTTGCACATTGCGGCGCACAATAGATTGCATCGATCCGTTGGCGGCGGAGCTGTACTGCAACCTGTGCGCTTTGTGCGCTCCCCAATGCGGTCAACGGGCTATCGGCCTGACCGTGGAAGCGACGCTCTGCATTTGCACGGCTCTGCCCTGCGCGGACCAACCAAATCGACGTACGCATGCCACCTCAATAGAAGAATGACCGCACCCTTGCAGGATACGGTCATTGTACGGGAGGACACCGTGGTTGTCGTCAGCGACACACCCCAGCAGTCGTCACCACGGTGATGTCTTGGTAGCGAATCAACGGGTTGATGCTACTCACCAGGTCACGGACCACATAGGAGGCATGTTGCGCTGCGCGGGTCAAGATGCCCCGCTGACACGCCTTGGTGCGGGCAGTCTGTGCAGTGTCGGCACTGATTTGCTTGGTCAGCGAGACTTCCAGCTGGTCATCGGGGCTGA
>QWQY01000074.1 GCA_003670675.1 Chloroflexota bacterium | reverse complement strand
TTTGCATATATGTGCGGAACTCCCCAGCGATCGCGCAGAATCTCGACCGGCTGCAACACACCGTCGATCGCGAGCGTGCCACGCGTCTGTGGCAGGGACTTGCGGAGGGTGGCAAACGCTGCGACACCCAGTGCGCCGAGCAATGCCCCAAAGATGCCGATGGTGCGTTTCGTCGTCATTCTGACTCCTTGTGTCCGCTGCTGCGATGTGTGCGATACCGTTCGATGCGTGCGGCCAAATCACATAACATGAGTGCCGTCGCGCCCCAGATGCGGTGTTCGAGAAAGGGAAAATACGGGACGCGGATTGTCTCGCCTTGGACTAGTCGTTCTTCGATTTGGAGTGTGTCATTGCCCAGGACTGCGTGGATGGGCAAGTGAAATACCTCTGCGACCTCGGCTGGATTGCTCTGGTAGGTTGGGGTCTGTGCAAGCCAAGCAACGACGGGTGTGACCATGTGGTTGCTTCTGGGGACATAGACTGCGTGCAATGCCCCCAAGACTTGAATGGATGATGCCGGGACGCCGATTTCTTCGTGTGCTTCGCGCAGTGCGCAGGCATAGACCGATTCGTCCGTGTCATCCACGCGTCCGCCGGGGAATGCGATTTCGCCACTGTGCTGACGGAGTGTTCCGGAACGGCGCGTGACCACGAGTTCGATGTCGTCTGCACTCGGCGTCGCCAAGATGAGCACCGCTGCTTGACGCGGGATAACTCCCGTGGGCGGTTCGTTTATGCGCAGAGTACGGCCATCCGCGGCATGTATCATCGGCAGGTTTGCCTGCATCACCCCATAGTCGTGGGTTGCGATTGCCCGCAGTATGGTGTGCCAATGTGCATCGGCTGACGCGCTAGGGAATTTCACACGATACCTTCTGCAGTAATCGTCCCGTGTACCGTTTGACGATGGATATGGTGTGACTGCCGCTGACTTCATCGCCCATATACACCGGCAGCAGGTAGCGCCCGCTGGGAGTACTCATGCCGCCGCCGACAACACGCATATCAAAGCGCACTTCGAGCATGGTGTTGGGGGTCGTGACGCCTTCGAACACCTCGATGGTATGTGTCGCACAGGTGCGTACCGTGTCAGCGCGGGTGCTGATTGTGCTCGCCAGCGCAACGGGTGTCGGTGTGTCAATGGACGTCATCATGGCGAGGTCGTCTTGTGCGGTGGTCGCGTCAAAGAGTGGCAGCGCCTCTGCGGTCGGGTTTGTGTCTATGACAATCGTTGTAGCAGTCGGATCGGTGTCTGGTGGTTGTGTGGTCGCCGTTGGGGTCGGTGTCTCGGTCGGGTCTGTGGGGGGATCGCTTTCGTCATACGCGTATTCAGTCATCGTGGGGAGCTCAGTCTCGATGATATCGATGATGTCGGTCGGGGTGGGGTAGGCAGACTCGTCGGTGCTGTCTTCGGCATGGGCGGTCACCATTTTCGTAATCAAGAAAATGGTGACGATGCAGATAAAGAGCGGCATGATGAGTTGACGACGTCGCATAGAAAACCTCTTGGAAGCATCCTACCACGCACGCACTGACACCTCCCTGAGAAAATCCCTCTCATTGGATGAGGAGGTTATGGTGCAGGGGCAAGCAGTGCATCGATGACGCGCGTAAACGTCTCGAGTGGCTGAGAACCGATGAGGCGCTGGCCGTTGAGTTCAAAGACTGGGCGTGCCACAATGCCGCTATTGGTCGCCCGCGTGTATCCCTGATACAACGCTTGATTGTATCGTTCCGATGCCATACAGGCACTGAATGCGGTGCGATCCAATGCGATCGATTGCGCAACATCTGCCAAGGCGGCTTGTAAATCATCGGCCTTGTAGAGCGTGCCTTGGACATCGTAGATCGCACTACGCATCGCGATAAAGCCGTTTTGTTCGTGCGCACATTCGGCAGCATGTGCGGCCAGTAACGAATCGGGCCCGTACTGGAGGAGTGGACGGACAACAATCTGCATCTGTCCGGTGGTGACATACTGTGTGATGAGTTGTGGTTCGACTTCCAACACGTGGAAGGCACAACTCCCTCAGAAGTAGTCCGAATAATCGGTCATGACGACCGGGGCTGCAGGGTCGCCGATGACGTGGTACCCGTCTGCATCGACACTCATCGGGACGCTCTCTGGAGCGGCTGATGCGACGTTGGTTGGTGCAGGGGCTGTCGGCGTGCTGGTACCGATACTGATTGCTTCTGTTGTCGGCGTACTGATGCTGACTGCAACCGTTGTCGGCGTACTGGTACTGGCGGCAACGGTTGGCGACGGTGCAGGTGTGTCGCTCGTCGCAGACGCACAGCCGGAGACAAGCAGCGATAGGCTCACGAGGAGCGTAATGGAGATGGAACGATGCATGAACATCCTCGTCTGTTGTGATATGTTGGTATTGTACTACAATGAGTGGTATCTGTTGTGTATTTGAACGATGGAACGCATATGCGTATATCGCTGGTCTGCACCGCAAAAAACGAAGAAGACAACATCGCCCAACTCATCGAATCGATGCTTGGCCAGAGTCTCCGCCCTGATGAAATCGTTATTAATGATAACAACAGCACAGATGATACTGCAGCAATCGTGCGGCACTATCATAATCTCGGTCATCCCGTGCGGCTTGTGACGGGTGGGCATAACATCCCATCAGGACGAAATAACGCGGTCTATCACGCCACGGGGGATATTATTGCGTGCACCGATGCGGGGCTCATCCTCGACCGACATTGGTTGGCGCGCATTAGCGAGCCTCTTCGGGATGATCGTGCTGATGTCGTGGCGGGATTTTTTCATCCGTTGCCACGCAGTGTGATGGAGCACGCGATTGCGTGTACGAACTACCCGGATGTCCACGAAATCGACGCAGCGACGTTTATGCCGTTTGGACAATCAGTTGCGTTCCGCAAGTCCGTTTGGGATGCCGTGGAAGGGTACCCGGAGTGGGCCAGTCACTGCGAAGATTTGTTGTATGACCAAGCCATGCAAAAAACCGGCGCACGGTTCGCGTTTGCCGGGAGTGCGCTGGTTCACTTTCGGCCGCGTTCGTCGTTGCGGCAGTTGTTCCGCCAGTATTATTTCTATTCGCGGGGGGATGCAGTCGCCGGTTTGTGGCCGCGCCGGCACGCGTTGCGGTACGGGGTCTATGTTTCCGGTGCGTGTCTGGCGCTCATCGGTGGTTGGGCATGGCTGTTGGGAGCGGTGGGTGTCATGGGGTATTGTTGGGCACCGTGGCTGCGTGTCATACGCCGTCATCACGAAGGCCACCGACTCGCCCAATCGTTCCTCGCAGCCGTGTTGGTACCGGTTGTCCGCATCGTCGGGGACGTCGCCAAAATGATTGGCTACCCGGCTGGATTCATCCGCGTCTGGCGCACGCCGACGTTGCGCCGTGACCGGGATGCCTGGCGCGCGCGCTTCCTCTGAGGTTATTCTTCGGTAATCATCCCTGGGATAGGGGTTACCACGATTGTCCGTGCTGCAGTGTCGTACGACTGGACGAAGGCCTTGACCAGAGGGATGAGGACATCAGACAGCCCCTCGCGGGCGACCACGATGATGTCGCTGGCCCCGGTAGAGATAACATCACTGACGGTGCCAATCACGACCCCTTCGACCGTTTGGACCGACATGCCGGGCAAATCATGCAAAAAGTATTCATCTGCGTCGAGCGGTGCGACGTCGGTGATTTTGATGTAGAGCTCGGTGGTCCGTAACGCGTCGGCGAGTTCGCGGGTGGCGATACCACCCAATTGAGCAGTATAGAGATCGTTTTTGTAGTGCATCAGTTTGCGCAGGCGGAACGAGCGCTTGCCATCGGCACTATAGAGCATTGGTTTGCTCGCGGCGAGGTGTGTGGGTTGGGTCGAGACGAGGTGAATGCGCACGTCGCCACGCAGTCCGACCACATTCACGACGGTCCCGACGAGCAGTAACTCTTGGGGTTGCGGGGGTGTAGATTCAGTCATACCGTTCCCTTGTATCCTCAGTGTAGTGAGAAAATCAAAGTGGACACCGACCAATTGGCCGGTGCCACCGTGTGTGTCGCATGGTCCACGTTGTCCGAATTACTCAATGTCGATGTGAACGCGCTTGCCTTGGCGGGCTGCTGCCACGGCCATGATGTCGCGGATTGATTTGGCCACTCGGCCGTTACGTCCGATGATTTTGCCGGCTTCGTTGGGGCCGACACTCAAGCGGTACGTCACAGCGTATGGAGTGACTCGTTCACGAATCTGCACGGCTTCAGGGTGTTCAACCAGGTTGTGCACCATGTATTCAAGCAACGTACGCATCGTCGTTTAGCTCGCGACTGGGGTGGGCTTGCCGGCTGCGTCGAGGACGTTGACCCGCTTCAACAAACGGACCACGGTCTCGGACGGCTGTGCGCCGACGCTCATCCAATGACGGATACGATCTGCTTTGACCTCGAGCTCCTGTGGCTCGCGGACGGGGTTGTAATGACCCACGATTTCGATGAACTTGCCATCGCGTGGTGAACGGGAGTCAGCAACGACCAAACGATAGCTTGGCTGCTTCTTTTTGCCGGTGCGGCGTAGACGAATAGTGACCATGGTACGATTGCCTCCTACACGAATCTTAAGTGTGGTGTTAGCGCATCCGGCGCATCATCTCGCGGGGGTCAGGCATACGCCCGCCTTTTGAGCTGCCGCTGAATTGCTTCATCATCCGTTGCATCTGTTGGAAGTTTTTGAGCAAGCTTGCCACCTGCGCGGCAGACGTGCCACTCCCCCGTGCAACTCGTTCTCTGCGACTACCCTTGATAATATCAGGATTGCGTCGTTCTTTGGGCGTCATCGACAAGATAATCGCCTCGACTCGACGGAGCTCCTTCTCGTTGACCAGCTCTGCCCCTTTGGCCATGCTCCCCATCCCTGGCAACATGCCCAGGATTTGGTTGAGCGGCCCGAGCTTTTGCATTTGACGCATCGAAGCGAGGAAATCTTCGAGGTCGAATGAGCCCTTGGAGAGCTTCTTTTGCATGCGCGCTGCTTCGTCTTTGTCGATGGACGATTCTGCCCGCTCGATCAACGACAACACATCGCCCATGCCCAGAATCCGTGAGACCAACCGCTCGGGATGGAACACTTCGAGCGTGCCCACTTCGATTTTTTCACCAGTCCCCAAAAACTTAATCGGGACACCCGTGACCGACCGCACCGAAAGTGCAGCACCGCCACGCGCATCGCCGTCGATTTTGGTGAAGATGATGCCGCTCAACGCGACCCGCTTGTTGAATTCCTCGGCGACACGCACGGCTTCTTGGCCGATCATGGCGTCGACGACCAACAACCGCTCGTGTGGTTGGGCGACGGTGACAATATCTGCTAACTCGGTCATCAACACTTCGTCGACTTGTAGTCGGCCAGCGGTGTCGATGATGACGTAGTTACAATGTTCGGCACGGGCATGCGCCAGTGCACGGGCCACAATCTCGGGTGGTTTGGCGGTCGTTCCCTCGCTGTAGACGGGGATGTTGACCTGCTTGCCCAACGACTCGAGTTGCGCGATAGCCGCCGGCCGATAGACGTCTGCAGCGACCAACAACGGGCGTTTGCCCTTTTTGCGGAGATGCAACGCTAATTTGGCGGCGTGTGTGGTTTTGCCGGCACCCTGCAGACCGACCAACATAATCACCGTCGGTGGCAATGTCGCATCGGCGAGTGGGACCTCGGCTTCGCCGAGCAGACTAATCAGTTCGTCGCGGACAATCTTGATGACCTGCTGTGATGGCGTCAACGAGCGCGAAACTTCCTCGCCCACTGCCCGCTCACTCACCTTGGCCACAAACTCGCGCACGACTTGGAGGTTGACGTCGGCCTCGAGCAGTGCAAGCCGCACTTGCTTCATCGCTTCACGCACGTCCTCTTCGCTCAAGCGACCTTTGCCGCCCAGCTTTTTGAAGACTGCCTGTAAACGATCGGATAGGCTTTCGAACATCGTGACTCCGTTTGGTCAACACGTGACTTCGGATTTTCTCCGTCTGCGTATTGTAGCGTGTGCGGGGCTGTGTGTCAAAACAGATTTGGGTCACGCTGCTGACCATTACAACGCGCTGACAACGATGGTAATCCCAAGACGATCGGTGCACGTTCGCCCACGCTTCCCCCGACGATACAATCGCCACATGAGTGATCACGACTGTATTCGCCTGCGTACCACCGTGCCTACGAGATGAGTCAACAGTGAGGAAAAAGGGTCCGCGCCTGCCCGACGGGGGAGTACTGCGGGGCAGCCCCAGCGCCCGCCATGGCTGAACACACAGGCGTCATCGGTCCGCTGGGTCTGCCGGTTGCGTGCCGGGGATGGGTCGGCAGAGCGACAAATACTGCGGTTCTTGGGGCCGATACTCTGCTGCAATGGTGGGGAGGGGATAGCGCGTAAGAGAAAAGAAAACCACCGATGTGTGAACATCGGTGGCTCTGTGGCGGGGATGACGGGATTCGAACCCGCGGTCTCGACCTTGACAGGGTCGCATGTTAGGCCTCTACACCACATCCCCATGTGGTCGCTGGTTTGAGTGGTGACCCCAGTGGGATTCGAACCCACGATCTTCACCTTGAGAGGGTGACGTCCAAGGCCGCTAGACGATGGGGCCACATCTGTACCAGTCCATTGCCTCAGTGACCTCGGCAACGAAAACAATAATACCACGCGTGGATGGACAATGCAAATCGAATTTTGGGGCTGCCGTAATCTTGTGCGTCGACGCGTGCCGAACATCGTGTGTACGGCACTGATTGAACCTGCTATAGTGTGTCGTAACAAACACAATGAGGCGCCGATGCGTGCATCAATCCGGGCCATTATCAATCAATACAGTGCCCAAAATCCCGCGCTCGTTGTAGGTGCCGAGCAAACCCTTCCGGGGTATGCGGGGCTCGAAAGTGCGCATGTCGCCGTCGACCCGGCGCTCGCGCAGCTCTGGCTGATACAGCGCAATGATGTCTATCGTCCGCATCTGGTGCGTATGATGGCCGCCCTCGCACGCCACGAAACGACGGTCCTGATGGGGTGGCACGCAGCACGCACCGATGCTGCATGGTTTTGTGTGGTGCAGCAACTCCTCACCAATCCTACCGGCAAAATCTTGATCGTCGTGACCGACCATGCTGCAGGCTTAGCAGCCTATCGGTCGCTGAGTGCCTGTGTTGCCGATTTGCCCGCAGCGCTGGTGCCGCAAATCACGTTGGTGCACGAAGATGCTGCCGACACCGATGCACACATCGTCATCGCGACGTTTCAACGGCTGCATCGGGCGCTGTTACGCGATCACGACACCGCATGGAAGCCGTTTTGGAGCGCCATGCACTCCATGGTCTTTCTCGATATCCAGCTGCTCAGCGGCATTGCCTATCAACACGCCCGCTGGGTGCTCCTACGGATCGAACGCATTCGACGCTATCATGCCAGCGCGAGCCCGTTGTGTCTGTTCACCGCGACACCGGCTGCCAACATCGATGTCGCTCTCAAAGGGTTATGCCACGACGCGTATCGCATCGTTCCTATTGATGATGTCCCAACGCCGCCGGTGCTTGCTGTCGATGCAACTGCTGGCTCATCGTGTTTTGCAGAAGCAGCGGGTTTGGCGCATGCGATGTATCAGGCGGGCTTCCGTGTGCATATTGTGCTCCCCGATGTGTGTGCCCCACGAATTTGGGAGTACACCAAAGACGGGGTAACGCACGGCGCACACGTCGTGCCTGCCGATGTGATTGTCTATGCAGGGACGCCGTTGGATGGGTGGGCTCGCGCAGAAGCGATGCATGGCGGAGCACTGGCGGTCATTTGTGTCCATGGGAATAGCGTTGTGCACCAGTTCTTGACCCACTACGGGCATGCCGACCTGCCGTTGTGGGTGTGTGACACCACAAATGCATACGTCAACACGGTGCATGTCTTGGCCGCTGCTGCAGAAATCCCACTGCTCGCGCGTGAAGTGCAACAGTGGACCGTCGAGCCATTGGTAAACCGTATGCACGAGCAAGGGTTTGTGCGGGCGTTGGCCAACAATGTCTTGGTGCCGGCTGGAAGCGAAGACCCACACGCAGAATTCGACCTCTACGACGCCATCGGGTTGCCGGCGACGCTGCACTACGCGGGCGAATCGCTGTCGACACGGGCGTCAGCGACCCTGTACGAACGCTGGTTGGCGCCACGCATGGCGATCCCTCCGTGGCTGGGTGGCATGCTGGTCATTGCACGCGATATTGATGCAGGCAGTGTGACCATTGCCGTTGATAGTACGGACCGGTTGACCATCCCCATCCGAACCACCCGGGTGACCACGACCGAGCCAATCAGCGCCGGTACGAGAGCAGGGGTGCAGCGTGTGGCGGTCCACGATGCACTGGTGGGGATGCGTGAATGGCACGCAGGCGAGTGGCATGACACCGCATACCCAGACGCGTTTGCATGCACATGGTATGCACCAGCAGTGTGGTGG
>QWQY01000073.1 GCA_003670675.1 Chloroflexota bacterium | reverse complement strand
TTGCTCTCGAGCGGGATGTTTTTGATGATATCGGCACGGAATGCTTTGTAGCATGTCTCCATGTCAGAAATCCAACAGTTAAACAAGAAGTTGGTCAAAAACGTCAACATCTTGTTCCCCAAGGCATTCCAGAAATACATCCCGGTATGGTTCCCCATGAATCGTGATCCATAGACAACATCGACTTTGCCGTCGACAATCGGGTTGATAACTTGGTAGTAATCGTTGGGGTCGTATTCGAGATCAGCATCTTGGACAATGATAATGTCGCCACTCGCATGGGCAAACCCCGTACGTACCGCGGCTCCTTTGCCGCTATTGCGTAGGTGGCGGACCACACGGAGGGTCGGGTCTTTGCGTTGTTCTTCGGCCAATACCTGCGCGGTATTGTCGCTCGAGCAGTCGTCGACCACAATGATTTCTTTATCGAATCGGACTGCACGGACGCGCTCGAGGATCAATGGGAGCGAATCGGCTTCGTTATAGCACGGCATAATCACAGACAGAACCATAGCAACCTCTCGAACAAGACAGTGCCCGAGCTGCGGGCACCTTGCGTTTTGGATTAACCAATCATGTTTTGGATTGCCCGAGAGATGCCCGGGAAGGCTGCGCTAAAGCGCGCCAACAGTGCACCGCTGCCAGGCACAATCACCTCACCCATGGTGCGCCGTTGCATTGCACGGATGACCACCCCGGCCACCTGATCGCTGGTACAGTTGCTCAGCGTCGCGGCTTTGGGGTACTTTTCGTTCGGCGCATGCGTCTGGAATCCCGTCTGCGCAACGCCGGGGCAGATAATCGTGCAGGCCACACCGGTCCCACTGAGCTCTTGTTGGAGCGTCCTCCCGATGGCCACCAATGCGAATTTGCTGGCGCAGTAGTACGCCATGTTACGGACCGCGACCAACCCAGCCATCGATGCCATCATGATGATCTGACCATGTCCGCGCGCAATCATGCCCGGCAAAAAAGCCCGCGTGCAGCGCACCGCGCCATAGACGTTGACGTCCATGATGCGTTGCAGGTCAACCAACGGTGCGTCGACGAGGGTGTCGAGCAATCCGAAGCCGGCGTTGTTGATGACGGTGTCGACCGTACCAAAAGCGTTGGCAGCCGCGACGAGCGTATCGATGTCGCTGTCACTGGTCACATCGGCGGTGACTGCCAGGGCATGCGCTGACCCACCCAGCTCGGCGACCAGGGTCTGCAGCTTGTCGGTTGATCGCGCCGCCAGAACGACCTTGGCCCCTTGTGCGACGGCTTTGCGGGCGATGTCCGCCCCAAAACCACTCGAGGCGCCGGTGATGACTACGACTCGGTTCGTAAGCGACATAGAATGCCTACTCATCTCTATGCGGGCACGCCGCAACCACAACGGTTTGGTACGTCTGCTACAGATTATAATATAGGTTACGAACGGGTGTGGGACGAACAATGCGCGCAGACCTTAGCTGTACATCTGTCCGTCACGGAAGGAATTGGTCGAGACTGCGGCACCAACGACACACTCTTCCCCCGACCCGGCAAACTTACAGTACTATATGGGTGTACTTCTGTAATCTGCGAGGAACGAACATGAACCGTACCGTTATCAAAACCGACAAAGCCGCCCCTGCAATTGGGCCCTACTCACAAGCCATTTTGACCGACACGATGCTGTATTGTTCGGGCCAGATCCCGCTCAATGCCCAAGGGGTGATGGTCGAAGGCGATGTCACTGCGCAGACCATTCAGGTCTTCGAAAACATCACTGCCGTCCTCGCTGCAGCTGGCTCGTCGTTCGAAAAAGTCGTCAAAGTGACGGTCTTTTTGGCAGACATGAACGACTTCGCTGCCATGAACGCGGTGTATGGCCAGCACTTCACGGTAAACCCACCAGCACGTTCAACGGTCCAGGTCGCCCGTTTGCCCCGTGATGCCAAAGTCGAAATCGAAATCACCGCCCTGCGCTAACCCGCAGTTGGTAATGATTTGGTAACACCGTTGTGCCATGCTTGCCTTTTCGCAGAGACGAGAGGTACGTATGGCACAACGCATCTGGCAGCTCGGATTGGTGGCTATTGTGATGCTCTGTATGTTGCTTGTGGCAGGCCAACAGAGCAACGATTCTGGCGAAATCTTGTTCCCCGCCAGTGCCGGCGACAGTGTCTACATCCGCACCCGCGACGGCACACGGATCATCATCGACGCGGGCAACGATGCACCCACGCTGTTGAGTCTGTTGGCACACCACCAACCACTGTTTGCCACCGGAGTGGCTGATATTCTCATCCTCACACACCCCGGGGTCGCTTGGCAGGGTGGGCGTGCTGCACTCATCCAGCGCGGAGTGCGCGAGGTATGGGTTTTGGAGGCACTGCGTAACGAATTGGCTGAAGCCTGTCGCCAACCCCTGTACCAGTGTCGGATTGTGGCGCACGGGACAACGTTTTCGCATGATGGTCTGACACTGCGTATCATCGATACCCACGCAATCCGCATCGATTGGGCGGGTGGGGCGGTACTCGTGGCACACAGTGCCGATGTGTTGCCCGATAGTGGGGATTGGCCAGCAGACGGGGTCCGTGTCGTCTCGATGCCATGGGCGATGCCGCCGCCGCGTGAACTCTTGGCCCGCATCGCGCCTACACACATCATTTATCGCAGCGGTCAACGACGTGATGCACCGGCACGTTTGAGTTATGCTCAACGGCGCGTCGGCAACGAACACCTGCTCCACCGCGACATCGACGGCACCATCAAAATACACCTTGCCGACCCGGCCCAGGTCTGGCGCGAGACGACGGAGTGACCGTGAGCAACACCACCCTTTTCTATCTATCGATGCTGATTTGCATCCCCATGCTGGCTGTGGCCGTGTGGGGCTGGCGGCGATGGTGGCGTGACGACACGGCGACAACCATGGGTCGGTTCCTCAAAAACAGCAGTATCCCGATAGCAGCCAATATCTTTGGCAAAGTACTCGATTTGGGGTTTGCGGCGGTGACTTTGCGTGCGCTGGGGCCCGAGGCAAGCGGCGCGTGGAGCTTTGTCGCACTCATCACCAGTATGTACCTGGTGACGATTGTGAACTGGGGGCTGAACGACTTGGCAGTCCGTGAAGCAGCCGTCAACCCCGACGCAGCCCAGCATGTCTTTGGTGTCGGCGTCACCATGCGTTGGCTGATGGCGCTCGTGGTCGTCCCACTGACGCTCCTTGGGATGTGGGTGCTCCGCGATACCATGCCGCCACTGAGTTGGGGCACCCAAATTGCCTTGGCGATATTGCTGGTGCATTTGTGGCCGGCGGGGACGGCGGCGGCGGTGAGTGCCTCGTTCCAAGCAGCGCAACGCATGGAGGTGCCTGCGCTGGTCGTCATGATTACCAGTCTACTGCGCACCATGGTCGGTATTGCATTGGTGCTGTGGTTGCCCACCAGCGACACCCGTATTGTGGCGATGGGGTCTGTAGCACTGGGTGCGACGATCCTCAACGCTGGGTTGTTGTGGTGGTTCCAACGGCGCTTGTTGTTCCGCGCGGGGCCGCAATGGGACTGGCCGCTGATGCGTCGGATGTGGATCAGCGCAGTGCCGTTATTGCTCAACAGTTTGTTGCTGACGGTGTTTTTTCGCTTCGATGCGATTATTTTGCGCTCAGTGGCAGGCGATACGGTCCTCGGTTTGTATGATGCTGCCTACAAAGTCGTCTCGTTGACGCAGATTATCCCGCCCTATGTCGTCGGGGCGCTGTTCCCGTTGCTGGCGCACCGCGCTGTGCACGACCGGGCCACGCTGGACCCGCTCCTAGCACGTGCAATCGGCGTGCTCCAGCTGGTGGCGTGGGTAGGTGTGGTGGTAGTGACGGTACTGGCAGACGATCTAATCTGGGTATTGGGCGGTACGGCATACCTGCCCGATGCAGCGACTGCGCTACGCGTGCTGATCTGGTATTTGCCGTTGTCGTATACGACCGGGGTAGTGCAATATGCGCTGATTGCCATCGCACGCCAACAGGCGATTACCTGGGCGTTTTTGGTGGGGACGATTGTGAACATCGGCGGCAACCTGCTCCTCATCCCGGTGTATGGTGCGCTCGCGGCCGCAGCGATGACGATAGCGACCGAGGTTGCATTGCTCGCAGCCTTGTGGCCCACCTTGCGCCGCGAAGGCATTGGTGTGCCCCTGCCGCGCATCGCAGTGACCGGACTGATTGCGTTGGTCGCAGTCGCACTTGCCCTGGGCGGGGAGATGCTGGGCATCCCCCGGTTGTTGGCGCTGAGTATCGTTGTGCTGGGTATGGGGGCAACGACGTGGCGCTTGGGGTATGTGGATGCGGCCATCACCGATACACTGTCACGCATCGGAACGGGCTTTTTCTTTCGCATACGCAAATGAAGAGTGCTATACTTGAATTGGTTTTGTGTCACAAACCGCTCAAGGAGGAGTAGGGAATGACGATCCACACCGAGAATGCGTACCACAACGCGCAAAAGCAATTCGACATCGCGGCCGACATCCTGAACTTGGATGGCGGGTATCGCAGATTGTTGCGCGTACCGCATCGTGAGTTCGCGGTGAACTTCCCCGTCAAAATGGACGACGGGCAGATTCGCATTTTTACTGGCTATCGAGTACAGCACAACACGACGCGAGGTCCCGCCAAAGGGGGGATCCGGTACCACCCAGACACCGACATCGACGAAGTGCGTGCACTGGCGATGTTGATGTCGTGGAAGTGCGCCGTCGTTAATATCCCATACGGTGGTGCCAAAGGTGCCGTCGTCGTGGACCCAGCGCTCTTGTCACAGGGCGAAATCGAGCGACTGACTCGCCGCTATGCGACCGAAATCAGCTTCCTCATCGGCCCCGAAGTCGACATCCCCGCCCCTGACATCGGCACCAACCCACAAATCATGGCCTGGATCATGGACACCTACTCGATGCACCGTGGCCACACCGTGCCCGCAGTGGTGACCGGCAAGCCCATCAACATTGGTGGTTCACACGGTCGCAACGAAGCGACAGCCCGTGGACTGGTCTATATTCTGCGCGAGGCCTGCGAAGGCGCGAACGTCAGCATTGCCGGCGCACGGGTCGTGATCCAAGGCTTCGGTAATGTCGGCGGCACTTCTGCGCGCCTGCTCGAAGAGATGGGCGCCAAAATAGTCGGCGTCGCGGATCGTGGCGGCGGCATCGCCAACGCCAAGGGCATCGACCTGCGCCAGTTGCAAGCACATTATGAGAAAACCGGAACCGTCGCCGGTGCACCGGGCGGTGATGCCATCTCGAATTCGGAGTTGCTCGAACTGCCCTGCGACATTCTCATCCCCGCGGCCATCGAAAACCAAATCACCGCCCGCAATGCAGACCGCATCAAGGCCAAGATTGTGGTCGAGGCAGCCAACGGTCCGACCACACCCGATGCCGACGCGATTCTGTTCGACCGTGGCGTGTTGGTCATCCCCGATATTTTGGCCAATGCCGGCGGTGTAACCGTCAGCTACTTCGAGTGGGTCCAAGGCTTGCAAGAATTCTTTTGGACCGAGCGTGAAGTCAATGCCCAGCTCGAACGCATCATGGTGAATGCATTTGAGCAAGTCAACGGGGTTGCACAGGCGCGGCGCATGCCACTGCGCACCGCAGCCTATCTGTTGGCCGTCGATCGCACCGCCCAAGCCTATATCACCCGCGGTATTTACCCATAATGACCCAGCGCCGGCAGACAGGCAATGCCGGCGAAGACCGAGCCGCGACGTTCTTGGAACGCCGCGGCTTTGTCATTGTGGCGCGCAACTGGAGTTGCCGCTATGGCGAGCTGGACCTGGTTGCTCGCGAGGCTGCGACGGTCGTGTTCGTCGAGGTACGGGTGCGCAAAAGCACGCTCGATCAGGCACGGGCGTCGATTGGCACGCGCAAAATCGCCCGCTTGACCGCCAGTGCGTTCTGTTATTTGCAGGAGCACGGCCTCGAGCAGTGTGATTGGCGCATAGATGTGGTCACCCTTTCGGGTGACCACATCGAGCATATTCCGCATGCGATTGAAGGTGGTGCTTAGCCGTTCAGCGGTTCCCAGGCTTCTTTGAGGACGCAATCCCATTCGAATTTGAACTCATCGACCGGGTCATATATGTGCGACTGTAGGTTGACGACGATGACCTCTGGCATATGCAGGGCCTTCCAGCCGTGCATCACCATGGGTGGGATTTTGATGAGTTTGGGGCGTGCGGTGCCCAAAATGACGGAGTTGACATGCCCGAATGTGGGTGACCACGGACGGATGTCGACCAGCACGACCTGCAGTTTGCCGCGGGTGACCGTGAACTGGTCGGTGTGCACATTGTGGAGATGCCAGCATTTGGTGACACCATAGTCCGTTGCGCTCTGGTAGACGTGCTCCGGCACGACCAGACCTTCCTTCTCGACCCAAGATTTGCTCCAGAGCTCGATGACGTCGCCGCGACCGTCGAGATGGGTCTTGAGGTCTTTCACATAGACCCCATCGATGGTGGTTGGTTTGGATGATGGCACGAGTGTGTACGAGAGTGATTGCAACCACTCAGGGGTGACGTCGCCGGCTTGCATCCGTTTTGTATCGGCCATTACGGCTTACTCCTCGCATATATTGAATACATCGTTTATGATTGCCTGTACGTAGGTAATTATATGATAGAAGCACCGCTTGTGCCGACTATAGAACGAAAAGGACGTCTGCAGTGACAAAACAACGAGTCAGCGATGCAATGCATGTAGGAGTCATCTCGTGCCAAACCGAGACCACGGTAGCCGAGGCACTGGCGATGATCAAGCGCTATCGCATCCACGCCGTCGTCGTGACGGATGGTCCAGGCTATCTGGCAGGGATCCTGTCGCAAACAGACCTGCTCAGCGCGTGGAAGGAAGGCGCGAGTTATGACAAAGTGATGAACGGGCCCGTCAGCTCGATTATGACCCAGAGTGTCATTACCTGCATGCCCGACATGGACCTCGACCGAGCCATCCGGTCCCTCAACCGCAACCACGTCCATCGCTTGGTTGTCGTCGAAGAACGCAACGACGGGCGCGTCTGGCCCACCGGCATCTTGTCGATGAGCGACATCGTGCGCCACATCGACGAACAAGCCAAATAATCGCACGCACACAACAAAACGCACCCCCGGCGCAGTGCGCCGGGGGTGCGTCGTTGTACACCTATATCAGCATCGACAACGGATTCTCGATGAGGCGCTTGATCTCGGCGACGAAGCGGGCTGCTTCGGCGCCGTCGGTGATGCGGTGATCTGCCGACAAGGTAATCGAGCAGATGTTGGCCGCGACGACCTCGTTGCTGTCGCCCTTGAACACCGGCGTGCGCCGTACGGCACCGACTGCCAGAATGGCGCATTGGGGTGGGGTGATGATAGCATCGAAGGTGCTCACGCCGTACATACCGAGGTTGCTGACGGTGAACGTGCCGCCTGACAGGTTTTCGGCGCCGAGTTTGCCGTCGCGGGCAAGAGCAATCAAGCGCTTGGCTTCACGGGCAACGCCACCCAGCGAACGACTGTCAGTGTTGGTGATGACCGGTGCGACCAAGCCCGAATCGATAGCCACTGCGATCGACACGTTGACGTTGGGGTTGAGCTGGATCCCTTCTTCGACGTACGACGCGTTGAGGTACGGGAACTGGGCCAAAGCAACGCCACAAGCCTTGACGATGATATCGTTGATCGACACCTGTTGATCTTTGGCCAACGGTGCATTGATTTGTTTGCGGAGCTCGAGTGTCGCGCCCATATCGATGTCCATCGAGACATAGAAGTGGGGAGCAGACTGCCAGCTTTGGGTCAAACGGCGGGTGATGGTGCGGCGCATGCTAGTCAGCGGCACAACGGTTGCGCCAGCAGCGGCGGCAGGTGGTGGTGCAACCACTGGTGCGGCGGGGGCTGCAGCAGCGGCAGCAGGGCGTGCCACCGGCGTCGGGTTGCCTGCAATGGCTGCAGCGACGTCATCACGAACAATCCGGCCACTCGGACCAGTGCCCTGGATATCGCCCAAGTTCAGACCGTGTTCACTGGCCATACGCTTGGCAATCGGCGAGGCCTTGAGACCCGTGCTGCTGGTCGTCGCAACGGCTGCACGTGGTGCGGCAGCGGCAGCGACCGGAGCAGGGGCGGCTACTGCCACCGCAGCAGGTGCGGCTGCAGGTTTGGAGGCGACTGCTGCGCCGGCTTCGCCCGTACGTGCAATGACTCCGCCGACCGGCGTCCGCGAGCCTGCCTCGGCGACGATTTCGCTGATGGTGCCAGCGACGAACGTTTCGATTTCGATAGTTACCTTATCGGTTTCGATTTCGGCAATGGCTTCGCCTTTGTTGACGTGATCGCCGACTTTTTTGAGCCAGCGCACAATCAACCCTTCGGTCATGTCGAAGCCCATCTTCGGCATGGTAATATCTGCCATGGTCCTACCTCCGGTCAACGCAGTTTAGCTGCGATTCAAGACTTTTTTGATGGCGGCCAC
>QWQY01000072.1 GCA_003670675.1 Chloroflexota bacterium | reverse complement strand
CCTGCGCGCAAGTCGAAGTATTCTTCGATCAGCTTTGAAATTTTGGCTTCGTCGATTTTGTGCGTACCGTAGGTTTCGATCGAAATCGACACTGGACGTGCCACACCAATGGCATACGACAACTGGACTTCGAAGCGGTCTGCAATGCCGGCTGCGACGATGTTCTTGGCGACGTAGCGGGCTGCATAGGCTGCACTCCGGTCGACCTTTGTCGGGTCCTTGCCCGAGAACGCGCCACCGCCATGGCGAGCCACACCGCCGTAGGTGTCGACGATGATCTTGCGACCAGTCAACCCTGCGTCGCCATGCGGGCCACCGACGATGAACTGACCGGTTGGATTGATGTGGACAATCGGCTGACGGTCCATCAGATGGGCCGGCAACACCTTGGCCAAAATGCGCTCCTGCACGCTCTCACGCAGGTCTGCTTGTGAGATGTCGGCGGTGTGCTGCGTGCTCAACACAACCGTGTTGATGCGCTTTGGTTTGCCGTATTCGTACTCGACCGTGACCTGGCTCTTGCCGTCTGGTCCGAGGAACGGCATCAAGCCACTCTTGCGGGCAACGGCCAATTCGCGGGTCAAACGATGCGACAACGCGATGGTCAACGGCATCAGCTCGGGTGTTTCGTTACAGGCGAAGCCGATCATCATACCCTGGTCGCCAGCACCGACGGCATCGACTTCAGCGTCGGACATTTCGCCGCCGCGGACCTCGAGGGCCTTGTCGACGCCCATGGCAATGTCTGGCGATTGACCGTGGATGGCCACGATAACGCCACATGACTCTGCGTCGAAGTAGAATTTGCCGTCGGTGTAGCCGATTTCGCGGACGGTCTTGCGGACCAAATCCTGCACGTCGACATACCCGTTGACGGTTACTTCACCCATCACGACGACCAACCCGGTGGTGGTTGCCGTCTCACAGGCGACACGCGCACGTGGGTCGATGGCGAGAAATGCATCAAGTACCGCGTCGGATACCTGATCGCACAGTTTATCCGGGTGCCCTTCAGTCACTGACTCTGACGTGAAGAGCAGCGACTTCGAGTTCATAAATGATGTAGACATGCGTCTCCTTTACTACACAGGATTCGTCGCAATAGCCGTAGCGTCAAACGATGTTTGACGCTACGGCGACGACGAACTAGGTGCCCTCTTCCCAGGAACCGAGGTATTTCACCTGCTCGGTGCTGAGCAAATCGTATTTGATGCCCATGGCGCGCAACTTGAGCGCAGCAATTTCGGCATCGACGGCCTTTGGCAATGCGTGCACCGCAGCAGTCAGCTTGCCCTTGTTCTTGAGCAAGAACTCGGTGGCCAGTGCTTGATTGGCGAACGACATGTCCATGACGGCGCTTGGGTGACCTTCGGCTGCTGCCAAGTTGATCAAGCGACCATCACCCAGCAGGTTGATGCGGCGACCATCTTTGAGGATGTACTGATCAACGAACGGACGTGGCTGGCGCTTCTCAACCGTGATGGCGTCGAGGTCGTCGATGTTGATTTCGACGTTGAAGTGACCGCTGTTCGAAATGATACAACCATCCTTCATCACGGCGAAGTCTTTAGCGCTCAACACGTGCTTGTTACCGGTTGCCGTGACGACGAAGTCAGCCTGTGATACGGCTTCTTCCATCGGCATAACGCGGAAACCGTCCATGGCGGCTTCGAGTGCCTTGACCGGATCAACTTCGGTCACGATGACCCACGAACCCATGCCACGGGCGCGCTCGGCAATACCACGTGAGCAGTAGCCGTAGCCAGCAACAACAAAGGTCTTGCCGGCCAACAACACATTGGTGGCGCGGATGATGCCGTCGAGGGTGCTCTGGCCTGTGCCGTAGCGGTTGTCGAACAAATGCTTGGTGTCGCTGTCGTTCACTGCAATAACAGGGAATGGCAACACGCCGTCGGCAGCCATTGCACGCAGACGAATCACGCCGGTGGTCGTTTCTTCGGTGCTGCCCAACATGGTTGGGATCAGGTCGCGTCGTGTTTTGAGGATACCCGACACGAGGTCCGCACCGTCGTCTTGGGTGACGTGTGGGTTGTGTGCCAACGCAGCCTCGAGGTGCTTGTAGTATGTTGCGTTGTCTTCGCCCTTGATGGCATAGACGGGGATTTCTTCGTGCTTGACGAGGGTTGCAGCGATGTCGTCTTGGGTCGACAGCGGGTTCGATGCTGCCAACACGACATCCGCGCCGCCCGCAGCCAACGTAGCCATCAAGTTGGCGGTCTCGGCCGTGACGTGCAGACACGCCGATACGCGCATCCCCGCAAACGGCTTCTCTTTGGCGAATCGTTCACGGATTTGGCGCAACACGGGCATTTCGTTTTCTGCCCAGTTCATGCGCTTGCGACCCTGCTCGGCGAGACTAATGTCCTTGATGTCGTACTCTTTACTCATTGAGAACCTACTCCTTACTGCAATTCCTGTTGCCCGATATGCTCACGTAGACCGCTCGTCAATGAACGTCGCCACGCGTCAATGACCTGCGCATTGACATACGAATCCAACAATGATGGTGGTATTCGCTCAGCTGCAGGCACGGCCACGGCGTGGGCGAATGCCACGGCCTGCTCCACAAAATGATTGCATGGCGCTATGGCAATCTCTTCGAGTTGCGCAAAATGGGCGCCACGCCAGAGTCGAATGGACGACACACGATCGGGAAAAATCGTGAACGGACGTTCTATCTCTATCACTCCATCATACCCGATAATCCGGGCATTTTGGAAGAAACCACCCACAAAACTCACGGTAAACGTTGCGTCAATGTCATTTTCGAGCATACACAGTGCATTCGCTCTGACATCAACCTGATTCCCACCCCACACGCCCACACCACAAACCTGCGTTACCGCAGTAGACGTCATCAGTCGTGCATAATGCACCGCATAACAACCGAGATCGGCAATCGCTCCCCCACCAACACGCTCTGTCATGCGGATATCAGCTGGGTTATCTTGGCGATACCCGAATCCAACGTGGATCTGCTTGATCGATCCGATTGCGCCGCTGGCGAGCAACTCACGCGTCTTGGTGGTCTGTGGGTGATGTTGATACATCATTCCCTCACGTACCACAACCCCCGCAGACTGCGCCGCCTTGTAGATCTGTGCGACCTCGGCGGCAGTGCACGCAAGCGGCTTTTCGACCAGCACATGTAACCCTGCAGCAATTACCTGCAACGTAATCGGTGCATGCAGATGGTTGGGTAGTGCGACATACACTGCATCACAGCATTGCGATGTCAGCAACGCGCCGATGTCATCAAATGCCACTGCCGAAAAATCCTGCGCAAGCACCCGTGCTGCGTCGATACGACGCCCATAGACCGCAGTGATGCGGTGCCCTGGGGCAGTCTGCATAGCTGCCCCGACTTTTTTGGCAATCCTGCCTGCGCCGATAATCCCCCAGCGCACGCTTAGGCCTGCAACGCTTGGCGAACGGCATCATCGGCACCGAACGACCCGACATAGCGCGCATAAAACTCTGCCGGTGTGTATTGGTGTTCTTGACAGCCATGATGCTCGATGGCGAACGCACCCGCCAACGAAGCCATCTTGCCGCATGTGTCTGCCGACAACCCATGCGACATCCCAAACACAAACCCTGCAAGATAGGCATCGCCGGCACCCGTCGGGTCACGGACCGCGTCGACGGGAGCAACATCGATGCTTGTTTCGATGCGCACACCGCTGCGGGCATCCGACACAATAGAACCTTTGTCGCCACGCGTGATGACGGTCAATGGCACTCGTTCAATCAACTCTTGTTCGCTTTTGCCGGTCATCTGGGCCATCATGGCGAACTCATAGTCGTTGCCGATGAGGGCATATGCGCCATTGAGCCCATCCAAGATCTGATCTGCGGTCAGTCGTGGGGTCTGTTTGCCCGGATCGAACAAAAACGGAACGCCCATCTGCCGGCACTCCGAGACGTAGCGAGCCATCGCTTCGGGGTCGGTCGGGGATATCACCACCAAATCGTCTTTGGTCAACCCAAATCCCAGTAAACTCAAGTCGCGCGACCGTGCCATTGCACCGGTATAAAACGCCACCAGCTGGTTATTGGCTTGATCCGTGTTAATGAAACACGAAGCGGTGAATTCGCCGACGACTTCGTGGACGCCACTCGCATCGACACCGCGGCTTTGCATCCAGGCACGGTATTCACCGAAATCTTGGCCGGCCGATGCAACCACGAGTGGCTGTGCCCCGAGCAATGCGAGTGAGTAGGCAATGTTGCCAGCAACACCGCCACGCATGCGCTTCATCGAATCAACCAGAAAACTCACCGACAACATATGGACGCGGTCGGGCAAAATATGGTCTTTGAACAGCCCAGGGAAATTCATGATGTAGTCGTATGCCAACGACCCTGTAACTACCACGCGCATGGGGTTCTCCTTTATTCTGTGTATCCACGTATCAACTGCACCAGGAGTCCATCGACCGCCGCTGCTGTCGTACAGGTTTGCGCAATGACCGCTTCTGCCTGGTCAACGGGGGCTTGCCCGAGCGATTGTGACGGCGCAATAACAAGCCCCCTACGGAGCTCCGCGGGGGTAGCACCTGCCGCCAAAAACCGTTGTATTATCGCATACACGTGCGCATCGGTGTGAACCGTCGTTGCATAATCCATCTTGTCAACGGGAACAACACCAATCCCCACACGCATCCCGCTGCCAAGCGCTACGACAAGATCTGCAATCATCCGATCATCGACGAGGTGATCCTCCCAGTGGGTCACAATCAACACATCAATCGGCAATTGGACAATATCGCCCAGGGGGGTACCGCAGCGCAATGTCAACGCTCGTTGACATGGGATAGCCAATACCACGCGTGCCAGCGCGACAAGTAATTCATCACGATCGATTGTCATGAACGGCGAGCGCATCACGTCGTAGAACGGCTCTTCGAGACAAACCATGGCAGGCCGATTGGTGCGCATAACTGCGTCGGCTTGCAAGCGTGCCCGCAGGCAACAATGAATCACCACACCTTCGAACAATGCAGGATCTGCCAATAACGGCTGCTGATGCTCATCGGTCAATTGGGCAGCGAGTGAAATCGGCCCCAACATTTGCCCTTTGATGCCGACGTCTGGACCAAGGGATTCGATGTCCGCCATGAGTTCACCCAATCCGGCGGCCTCGTGCTGCGTCCATTCGGCCGATTGCACACGCGTTTTCTGCATGAATGCAATGGTGTATTGCGGAATTGCGGCCAAGGTGGTCTCACGGGTCACATAGACACGGCGCTGGGACGCATCAAGCACTAACCCTGGCAGTCCCCAGCTCGCTTGTACGATGCTCCGTTCATAAAAATGGCGTTGCGGCAACTGTGGCCACGCCACATACGGCAAGTCGTGACGGCGGAGCACCGCACACGCGGCCTGTGCCGACTCGTGTGGCAACGCTCCGTAGAGCATCGGTATGACGCGTGCCGGAGCGACACTCAACAAACTGCCGCCAATCCTGGTCCGTAGGGCTCACGTACAACGCCCTTCTCGCAGATAATCGCCGTGATGTATTTCGCTGGCGTCACATCAAATGCCGGATGTGCCGCAGTCACCCCCTCTGGCGCAATGCGAATCCCCTGAATGGTCGTTACTTCATCCGACGACCGTTCTTCGATGGGGATCATACTACCGTCGCTAATGTTGAGGTCAATCGTCGATGTCGGGGCAGCAACATACATCGGGATCCCATGCGCGTGCGCCAACACGGCGAGTCCATAAGTGCCGATCTTGTTGGCTACATCACCGTTGGCTGCTATCCGATCTGCCCCGACAATGATGCAATCCACCAACCCCTGCCCCATGAAGTAGGCTGCCATGTTGTCGGTAATCAAGGTCAACGGCACGCCGCCACGCTGGAGTTCGAACGCAGTCAGCCGAGCACCCTGCAGGTACGGTCGCGTCTCGTCGACATAGACATGAATAGCGCGGCCGACCTCGTGCGCACGATATATAGGGCCCAATGCGGTGCCATACCCGGCAGTCGCCAGACCACCTGCATTGCAATGCGTGAGCACACGGCCGCGTGCTGGTATGAGCGGCTCGCCGTGACGGCCAATCGCCTGACACATGGCGAGATCTTCGGCAAATACCGCATGCGCCTCTGCAAGCATGGCGGCGCGGAACTCTGCCAATGGCAATTGCTGTACTCGCGTCGCGTACGCCATCATCCGTGCCGTTGCCCAAAACAGATTCACGGCAGTAGGTCGCGATGCATCCAATACCCGTTGGGCAGCATCCAATGCAGGCATGATATCGGCCGGAGTAGTCGCCGGCGTGTGGACTGCAACGAGCGCCATGCCATACGCCGCAGTACAGCCGATAGCCGGCGCACCACGGACTTGCATCGTCCGTATCGAGTCGGCCACGCCAGCGACACTGGTATAGGCGTTGACGACTTCTTGGTGCGGCAAAAGGCGCTGATCGAGCACATGCACGGCATTATCGTGCCACGTCACCGAGACGAGCTGGTTCATATGGTTCTCGCTATAGAGCAAAGGGACGCTTCGAACATAGAGTATACCACACGGTCTTTTGGTCGCACGGTCTGCCGTCCCAAGCGACTGCATGGTACAATTTGGCTAATCATTTGCGAGGAGTCACCCCATGGCATACGGCGTCAAACTCGACCCTACCCCGATCACACCGGGCCTGAGTGTCAAAGCACTCGTCGACAATCACTTCTACTCATACAACGGCGGTCGCCTGCGTGAGGCGTGTCAGCTCTATGCCCGCAAAATGAGCGCATCCGATGTCACCATCGGCGTCACCCTCTCGGGGGCGTTAACGCCGACTGGGCTGGGTACCGCAGCGATTGTGCCCCTCATCCGCGCTGGGCTCATCGATTGGATTGTCAGCACCGGCGCAAATGTCTATCACGACATGCACCGCTCATTGGGGTTCGAACTCTTTGGTGGGAGCCCGTACAGCGACGACATCGAACTACGCGAACACAACATCATCCGCATCTATGACATTCTGTTCGATCAGAACGTCTTGCTCGAGTCGGACGCATTCTTCCGCCGCTGTATCGCCGAGCCCGAGTTCCAAAAATCCATGTCCACCGCCGAGTTGCATTACCGATTGGGTCGGTACACACAAGCACGCGAAAAAGCAATCGGCACCACGTATGTGTCGGTCTTGACTGCTGCCTACGAAGCCGGCGTGCCGATCTATACCTCGTCGCCCGGCGACTCGACCATCGGTATGAATGTGGCCGCAATGGCCCTCACCGGCAACAAACTGCGCTTCGATGTCGAAGCCGACGTGAACGAGACCACCTCGATCGTGTATGACGCCAAAAAACACGGCGGCAAGAGCGCAGTCATGATTTTTGGCGGCGGCTCGCCCAAGAACTTCATCCTACAAACCGAACCCCAGCTCCAAGAAATCATGGGTATCGCCGAAAAAGGCCATGATTACTTCATCCAGTTCACCGACGCTCGCCCCGACACCGGCGGCTTGTCCGGCGCAACACCCAGCGAGGCGATGACCTGGGGCAAAATTGACCCCGATCAGCTCCCCGACTCGATAGTGTGTTATGTCGACAGCACAGTGGTCCTGCCGGTGTTGACCGCGTACGCGCTCGAATCAACCCCCAGCCGCCCGCTCAAACGCCTGTACGACAAGCGCGCCCAACTCATGGCACAACTCACGGACGACTACCACAAGACGCTCGGCGGCGCCTAAATTTGCCTCTGCCTGGCCCCGTGCTGCGCGCAGCACGGGGTTTTCTATGGGCACAACGGCGTATCCCGATCCGTAGCAGGGATGATCATCGGTACGCCATCCGAAACCTCGCTGCTGCCGACAATTTCGAGCTGGGTGAACGCAATCCCGACTGCTCGACCATAGCCATCGGTGGTCGTCGCGCTCCGTACATCCAAATAATTCACACCCGCCACAATGGGCAGCGACACAACGCGGCTCATCATTTTCGGTTGCGCCGGCACATCGTGTGCAAACACATCGGTCCCGTTGAGCCGCCATTGGGCGGTCACTGGCGCAATACTGCTCATCGTCATCGCTATGCGCACGATCTTGGGTCGCTCCGAGAGGATAATGAGTCGTGATTCGGCCTGCGACCAGCGCCATCGTTGGGTGCCGTTGTCCTCACTGTCCCACCAGTTTTTGGCGGCGACCAACGATGCTTCCTGTGGCACGGGTACGCGAAAAACGCGCTCACGCTCGACCTTGGCCAGGAGCGGAACCTCCCACGCAATCAGATTCGCCAACACAAAGTTGGGGGCATCGTGATGCACAATCAGGTAGCGGACCCCGAGGTTCCCCATTTCACGCAAGGGGTGTGAGGGTATCACATCGACCGTCGCCTTTGGCGGCGCCACAATCCCATGCATCGGTGTCACATAAAAATCCGGCACCCGAGCCAAATACCCTGCCGCGAGTGGCCGGCCATGACACATCTGGTCGAGTAATACCTGGCCTTCGTCCATGCGTGCGGGGACT
>QWQY01000071.1 GCA_003670675.1 Chloroflexota bacterium | reverse complement strand
GTGATCTCAAGGTGTCGGTGTAGCTGTCCTGGTTGGCGTGCGCGAGACATTGATGCCGTTTGACTGATCACCGATGACGATGACGCGCCCATTGCGGAGGCCGAGGATGGTATTGGCATAGCCCGCGGCCACGGTGTAGATGTCGGTGTATTCGGGCGAGATCACATAGACGCTGTTGTCGTTGCGACCCCAACCAAAAACCGTACCGTCGTTTTGGACCACCAGCGAGAACTGGTTGCCCGCACTCACCTGCTTGACATCGAATGCCGTCGGCGGAACAGCCGCTTGACCGAACGTATTGCTCCCCCAGGCGACGACGGTCCCGTCCCTCTTGAGTGCCAACGAGTGGTCGAGTCCGCCTGCAACCTGCATGACGTCGCTTAATGTGGTCGGTGGTTTCGATTGATTCGACGAGTTGCTGCCCCAGCCTTGGACCTTCCCTGCCTTGGTGAGCACTAGCGTGTGGTTGGTCCCACCGGCGATCTGCATCACATCCTTGACCCCGCGGGGCACCGTTGCTTGCCGAAAACCGTTGTCACCCCAGCAGATGACTTCGCCGGTCTTGGTGAGTGCCAGTCCGTGTGCACCACCCGCAGCAATCGAGGTGATATTGCGTGCGGTCGTCGCAGGGAAATCAGTTGACCCTTGGTATTGGCACCCCAGCCAAACACCCGGCCACCCTTGAGTGCCAGTGCGAAGTTGGTGCCCACCGCAACGTCATCGATTGCACTGCCACAACATGGTGGGATATTTGCTTGATACTCGCGGTTCATACCCCATGTAATCAAGGTGCCGTTCTGGAGTAACCCCAACACAAACGATGCACCGACCGCACCCTTCTTCATCAAAAACGGAAGGGGTGTAGGGGTCATGGTAGGTGTAAAGGTCCGTGTGTTGGTCGGGGTCATCGTGACGGTCGGAGTGACGTTGGTCACAAAGAACTCGCGGATGAGGTCAGGACTCGGCCCATAGATAATGCCGCCGCGCGTCCCCCCCGTCTGCGATCCCTTGATGCTGCACTTTCCCAGACCGACAAACGTCACCCGCTTGCCAGTCACGGTACAAACTGTTGGTGTCATGCTGGTAAACGTGATTTCGAGGCCGGACGATGTCGTTCCGGTCAAGTCCACGCCACCTTGGTACTCGAAGCTCTCGGGGATGGTCGGTATGTTGACCGTCTGTGGCGCTGGATTGACCGTCATTGACCGAGTCACAACCGGCGCTGCTGCGTAGGCAATCCCACCCGCGCTACCACCATCTTGTATACCGTTGATGGTACATATGCCGGGGCTTATCACATCCACCGTCCCCGTCGGGGTGACGGTACATATCGACGGCGTCGTGGTCATGTACGTCACTGCCAACGTCGAGCTAGCACTGCCTATGAGCGTGATATCGGTTGCCGTGTAGACCCGCTCGCTGGGCATCGTAAATGTCACGGTCTGGGTACGCAACGCGTTGAATGTACGGGTCACCGAAAATGCTGCCTCATAGGCAGTGCCGTCTTTGATGCCACCGACCTGGCTGGCCACAATCGTACACGCACCAAATGTCACCAACGTCACCGTGCCGCTACTTGTTACCGTGCAGACACTGGGTGTGCTTGACACATAGGTGACCGGCAATCCCGAGCTGGCCGTTGCACCGATACTAAACGATGCTGCCGTGCTTGGTCGGTCTGTCGGTTGCGCAAAGGTAATCGTCTGGATGGTGCGAATCGTAAACGACTGGGTCACCGGTGTCGCCGCTGCGTAGGTGATGCCGTCCAACAAACCACCCGCTTGTGTCGCCTCGATTGTGCATACACCCGGCGTCACCATGGTCACAGCACCAGCAGTGGTCACCGTACACACGCTCACCGTGCCGGTGCTAAATACCAATGGTAATCCCGATGTCGTCGTGCCACCGACCGAAAACGCTGGCTCTGAGATGCTTTTGTCGCTCAGCACGGTAAACGTAATGGTCTGGAGTTTGCGCGATATGAACGACCGCGTCACGCTCGGAGCGGCTGCGTAATTGGTCGCGCCGCTGATACCACCTGCCTGTTCAGCGACAATCGTGCACGTGCCAAACGACACCAGTGTGACCTCGCCTACACTCGTCACTGTACAGACACTCGGTGTGCTCGATGTATACGTCACCACCAAGGTCGAACTCGCCGTCGCTGCCAGGGTGAAAGCTGCGCCATTCTGATCGACTGGGCTGGGAGCAGCAAACGCAATCGTCTGTGCGGTACGCACCGTGAACGACTGACTGACCTCAGGTGCTGCCGCATAGGTCACACCACCGCTGAGACCACCGGCCTGATTGGCACGAATCGTACACGTGCCCGACGCAACGATGCTCACCACGCCAGCAGTGGTCACCGTACAAATACTCGTCGTGCTCGTCGTATAGGTAACTGCCAATGTCGAACTTGCTGTCGCACCCAAACTGAAGTTTGCTGCTGTCGGATCTTTGTCGGCAATGGTCCCAAATGTTATCGCCTGTAGCTTGCGCGATACAAACGACCGCGTCACGCTCGGAGCGGCCGCATAACTCGTCCCACTGTTTGTGCCACCCACCTGGGCTGCGGCAATCGTACACGTCCCAAACGACACCAACGTGACGGTCCCCGTGCTGGTTATGGCACATACCAACGGCGTCAATGTGGTAAACGTCACTGCTAACCCCGAGTCGGCCGATGCAGTCAGGTCGAAATCTGCCGCATCCTGGTTGACGGGCGTCGGTGCAGCAAAGGTAATCGTCTGGCCGGTACGCACCGTGAATGACTGACTGACCACCGGTGCCACCGCATAGGTGATACCACCGATCAGCCCACCTGCTTGCTGTGCGTTGATGGTACAGGTGCCCGCAGCGACGATACTCACCAGTCCACCACTCGTCACCGTACAGACACTATTCGTCGTGCTACTGAAGCTTACCGTCAAGGTCGAACTCGCCGTTGCGGTCAGTCGAAAGTCTGCTGCCGTCGGATCTTTGTCGGCGATGCTTCCAAACGTAATCGTCTGCACCTTGCGCGATATAAACGACCGCGTCACGCTCGTGGCGGCAGCATACTCCGTCCCACTGTTGGTACCACCGACCTGCGCCGCGGTAACCGTACAGGTCCCAAACGACACCATGGTCACTGTGCCGTCACTCGTCACCGTACATACTGCCGGTGTCGATGCTGTGTACGTCAGCGCGAGTCCGGAACTGGTAGAACCCGTCAGTGCAAAGGTCGCTGCGTCTTCGTCGACCGGCGCAGGCGCCGCAAACGTAATCGTCTGTCCGGTGCGTACCAAGAACGACTGCGGTACGGACGATGCTGCTGCATACGTTATCCCGCCGGTCGCGCCTCCCGCCTGGTTGGCGCTGATGGTACACGTGCCCGGTCCGATGATGGTCACCGTGCCGCCGCTGGTCACGCTACAAATGCCTGCCGATGCGGTGGTATAGGTCACTGACAGACCCGCCGAAGATGTCGCCGAAACAGCAAAACTGCCGGCAGTCGGATCTTTGTCCGCCAATGCGCCGAAGGTAATGGTCTGTGAGCCCTTCGACAAAAAAGACCGCGTCACCGTCGGCGCGGCGGCATAGAAGATGCCACTGTTCGTGCCGCCTGCCTGCGCAGCCACCAACGTACACGTCCCCGCCGCGCCCAAATCGACAGTCACACCCGTCACGGTGCAGACACTCGGCGTACTCGAGGTAAAGGTCACAGAAAGACCAGAGCTCGCCGTCGCCGTCACAACGAAATCTGCGTCGGTAGCGTGGCGATCAGCTGGTGTTGCAAACGTAATCGTTTGCGCCGTCGGCAGATTCGCCGTAATGGTGAACGACTGGGTCACACTGGGCGACGAAGCGTACAGCGTACCTCCGCTTTCACCACCGGATTGGGTCGCAGTAATCGTGCAGGCTCCGGCTGCCACCACGGTCAACACACCGGCGCTGGTCACTGTACATTTCGATGGGGTACTCGAGGTGTAGCTCAGCGCCATCCCCGACGATGCGGTGCCCGGCAATTGGAACGGTTCGGTGATGTTCCCCGCAGCGTAATTTGCAGTAATTGCAGCGAGGCTGAAGCTCACCGTCTGTGGGGTGCCCATCGAGATGTTGTCGATGTAGAACGAAGCACCCGAGATACCGCCGCCTGATTTATCGAAGGTACCACCGATGAATACAAATTTATAGAATTCTTTTGTTGCCGGGATGGTCACGTCGGCGAACTGCCATGCCGTGACCGTCGAACCCGTCGTCTCGAGAATGGGTTCGTAGGAACAGTCCCCTGCAGTACCCGAGGCCGTGCCGTCGTTATTTGCATCGGTGTCGAGCAAATACCCTAACACTGCAAAGTCGTCTTTGTTCGGCAACACCAACCCGTACCAGTTCAACGTGACGACCTGACCTGCCTCGCCACGGAACCGATCGCTGATAATCGCTGGGCCATGCACCACGTGGTACGCCCCCCCGTCACCGACTCCGAGCGAGAGCGATACAAACCGTGCTCCTTCGATGGGTCCCGTCGCAGGCGTCGACGCAATGCTCGTTGCCAACGCTGCCGAAAAGCCAGTGAACGATCCGGTGTCGTTGTCATTGGTCGGCTTTGGCCCTCTGGACGATGACCACGTGGGCACAGTCCCATAATCGGTGCTGCGTGTCCAAATCGCGTCGTAGTCAACCATCGACTCTGCCGTTGGGCAACCACCCAGGCTCGTCACGCCCAAATTGACGCGGGACTGCAAGAATGTCCAGTTATTGGGTACCCCACCCGTGACCAATTCGAATCCGCCGTTTTGGAGGTACAGTGTTGTCCGCGTACCGCTTGCCGCAGACACATTTGCAGGTGCTCTACCGTCCCCAAATGGGTGTGTCACATAGACCATTACACAGACCAACATGAGCCGTATCAGTGACCGCAAAACTACCCTGTCATGTCCACGCATAGGTGTTCCTCTTGGCTATCAGTGGTGTGACGTCTGATAGATCCCCGTTTATTTTTCGGCTTTGCGTCGGTCATTCGACCGTTTATCTATCCGCACGGATGGGGTACCATCCTCTATTTCGTTGGATTGACTTTTCTGTGCCTACGCCATAGTATGCATCTTTTCACTTATACCTACTATCATATGAAGTTTCTGTGAGATAATTCCGGAATTTTCAACGTCAGACATGAGAAAGCGTGTACATGGCGGACATTTCGCTGACATCTTGGTATGCAGTTACCCAAAACTTCCCGTACGCAGGCGCGTGCCCTCCAAAACGCAGAAGACACCCCGTGGGGTGTCTTCTGAAACAAACAAATCATTGGGAACAGAACTAGCCGCGCAGTGGTGAACCGACGGCCAAGTATCGATAGCCCAGCGCCACGAGTTCGGCGTAGTCGGGGATCATGCGGCGGCCGTCGATGATGAGGTAGGGTTTTTTGGTGTTGAGCTCGATGGTGCGCGACAGGCCGCGGAACTCTTCCCAATCGGTTGCAATGACCAGGACATCGGTGTTCGCCAGTGCGCTTTTGACCGATTCGTGGTAGCTCAGTTTGGCAAACAATGGGTTTTTGATGGGGTCGAACCAGCGTCGCGCCTCGTGCATCGACATCGGGTCATACGAATGAATGGCCGTCACACCGCGCCCCAGCAAGCCCTCCACGACCTTGAGTGCCGACGAATCGCGCATGTCGTTGGTGCGTTGCTTGAACGACAATCCCAGCAGGGCGACGGTCTTGTTGGCAAACGAAAAGCCTGCCTCTTGCTCGGCGCGATCGAGCAGGTACATCTTTTGGTATTCGTTGATGTCATAGACCGATCGGAGCAACTGGGCGTCTTGGTCGCGGCTCTCGAGCTGGTAGATGAGCGATTGGACGTCTTTGCCGAAGCACGATCCACCCGCGCCGATGCCCACATACGAACCCCACTTCGAGATGCGGTTGTCGGCGGTGACGCCGCGCTTGAGGTCCTCCATGCGGACATTGGGGAAGGTCTCGCCGATACGCGCGCCGATGCCGTTCCAAAACGACACATAGGTCAGCAACAACGTGTTGGCGATGTACTTTATCGACTCGGCGGTCTCGGGCGTTGTTTCGATAAAACTAATGCGCACATGATTGACGAACTGCGAGTAGATGCGGCGTAAGATGCGGAAGTCTTCTTCGGTGTCGGCGCCCACCACGACACGGTCGGGGCGGCGTGATTTTTCGACGGCATCACCCTCGGGCAAAAACTCGGGGTTCGAGGCGACACCCACATTGGGGACGTTGTGTTTGGCCAACGCCTGTTCGAGGGCGCGGGCAGTGCCGATGGGCACGGTGCTTTTGTTGATGATGACTACCCGCCGCTGATCGGCACGCTTGGCCAGCAACTGGGCAAGGTAGTCGACGGCGTTGAAGTAAAAGCTCAGATCCGATGAACCATCCGGATTGGGTGGGGTGGGCAAGCACAGGAAGATGGCATCGGTGCCTTCCAGGATGGGGGCTATTTCGGTGGTGAAGAAGAGGTAGCGGTTCAGATTTTCGGCGATGACCGTGGCCAGACCTGGCTCGTTGATCATGCGCTCGATTTCTTCGGCTTTGCCCGACGAGTAGGCAGCGATACGGACCTTGTCGATGTCGTAGGCATAGACTTCGTGCCCATACTCGGAGCAGACAGCGGCATGACAGAGGCCAACGAACCCGGTCCCGACGACGATTATTTTCATAGTACTGGTCAATCCTTCAGCAGCGTGCGTCCGATTATTGGGCGGCCAGGATGTCGCGCAGGGCATCGAGGCAGAGGATGTTTTCGGCTGGGGTCCCAAACGAGATGCGCAACACGCCGGGCAATCCCCAGGCGCCGAGTGCATTGATGGCGATGCCGCGGGCCGCCATAGCAGCCACGACGGCGGCGTCGCTGACGCCCGCAGGGAGCGGTACCGCGATGAAGTTCGTCTCGGACGGGTACGGTGTGAGGCCCAATGCGGTGAGCCGTTCGACATACAGGTCACGGGCTTCGGCGGCTTGGGCGCGACTCGCCTCGAGGTGCTCGGTGTCGCTCAGGGCGGCGATGCCGGCGACCGCAGCGAGGGCGTTGACATCAAAAACCGGTCGGGTTTTAGAGAGGTAATCGAGCACTGCCGGGTCGCCCAAGGCGTAACCCAGGCGCAGACCCGCCATCCCGTAGATTTTCGCATAGGTACGAAGCACAATCATGTTGGCCCGGCCACCGCGGAGCTCGCTGATCATATCGGGGAAGTCCGCCCGGGTGGCGTATTCGATATAGGCCTCGTCGACGACGATGAGCACGTCGTCAGGCACGTCCGCAAGGAGCTGGTGCATCTCGGCTGCGCCATTGGTCGCGCCAGTCGGGTTATTGGGATTGCAGATCAGCACCATGCGCGTCTTGGGGGTGATGGCAGCGGCCATGGCAGCGAGATCGTGGGCGCCGTTGCGGAGCGGGATTTTCTTTTGGGTGGCGGCCATCATACCGGTGCGCATCACATAGCTGACGAACGTGCCGTCTGCCATGACGACTTCGTCACCCGGCTCGAGGTAGGCCAGCGCGATGAGCAAAATCAGCTCGTCCGACCCGTTGGCGCAGAGCACCATGTCGGGCCGCAGATCGAAGTGTGCTGCCAAAGCGGTACGGAGCGCGGTGTTGTTGGGGTCTGAGTAGCGGTGCATGGTCGGGATGGCGGCGGTTGCAGCGGCCATTGCTTTGGGCGACGGACCGAGGGGGTTTTCGTTGGCAGACAAGCGCGCGACGATGGGTACGGCAGGCGCCGCCGCAGGGGGCGCACTGCGCATCGAACGAAGCGCGGCAATGGCGGGTTTTTGGCGCATACACGATACCTCATAGCGGTCAAACGACATACACAAATGCATGATAGTATAGCACGCTACTGCGTCAAAATGGGCTCTACTTGCATGTTGTGAAAAATAGTGCTATTCTCGAAATATTATATGTCTTTTATGTACGTACGTATCTGAGGAGTCTTTGTGAGTCGTGCTGTCATGCCACCCGACGTCGTTGTGCGTCGACTCCCGCTGTATGCGCGGAGCCTACGCTACCTTTTGCACGAAGGTGTGCTGTCGGTATCGTCCCAAGAGCTCGGTGATCGCATCAATGTGACAGCCGCCCAGATCCGCAAAGACTTGTCGTACTTCGGCGAGTTCGGCAAGCAGGGCATCGGCTACGACGTCGAGCGATTGCTCGAGCAAATCGACCAGATCCTCGGCCTCGATCGAGCGTGGGCAGTGGCGCTGATTGGCGCGGGTCAATTGGGCGAGGCAATTGTGCGCTACGAGGGGTTCCGCGCGCAGGGGATCCACATCGCGGCAGTGTTCGATGCCAACCCCGACAAAGTCGGCAAGCCGTTGGGCACTATAGTCGTCGAGCATAGTGACCGTATTGCCCAGACGATATCGGCCCGTGGCATCGAGATGGCCATCATCGCGGTCCCTGCCGATCGTGCCCAAGGCGTGGCGGATGTGCTCATCAAAGCAGGAGTGCGCGCGCTCTTGAGCTATGCGCCGACGGTCCTGCAGGTCCCTGCGGGGGTCTGGGTGCGCTACATTGACCCACT
>QWQY01000070.1 GCA_003670675.1 Chloroflexota bacterium | reverse complement strand
GATGCGCCGATTTCTGCAAGCCGCTGGAACGTGCCATCACGACCGCGTCCGAGTGCAAAATCCCACCCTACCCAAACGGTTTTGACGTGCACAACACTGCAGACGCGTGCCATGAACTCCGCTGCAGTCATAGAACGCACATCCTGGTCGAACGCGATCGTGAGCACAACATCGATTCCACACGCAGCCATACGTTGGTAGCGTTCTTGCGGAGTCAATAAGAGCCCACGATAGGTTTCGGGGTGGATGAGGATATCGGGATGTGGGTCAAAGGTTACAACCACTGCACGGTGGCCATTGGCGTGCGCTGCATCTGCCATACGCCGCAGGAACATCGTATGCCCGGTATGCATACCATCAAACACACCGACTGTCACCGTCGAAGGTCCGGCCACTTCCTGTGCAGGGAATCCAGCAATCAGCTTCATGATGCGTCACTCCAACGGAACACTTTGGATGGATGAAGGCTCCCTGCGCGTGATTCTGCGGTGGCGATAAGTTCGCCTGTTGCATCAACAACTGCGACGCGGCCATCGGCAATCGACGGCACTGGGATGGGCATGCCGTTGTCGATCAAGCGGTGTTCGGCAGCGTTCACGCAGTACACTGGCCACCCGTCGAGGGCCCGTGAGTTGGCTAACAGCCAGGGTGCAATTCCATCAGCACGCAATGTATCGAGGCTGACCGAGTCATTGACGCCAAAGCTACCGACGGCGGTCCGTCGTAACGAACACAAATGGGCGAGCGTTCCAAGCGCGATGCCGATGTCTCGTGCGAGCGATCGGATGTACGTTCCTTTGCCACAGCTGATTTCGAGCGAAATGGTGTCGCTGGTATAGCCACGTAGTGCAATGTGATAGATGTGCACGGGGCGCGCAGGGAGTTCTGGAGCGATGCCCTTGCGTGCAAGATCATACATGCGCTGACCGTCGACATGGATAGCCGAAACTTTCGGCGGAACTTGCAGTATCTGCCCAACAAATGGAGCAAGAGTCGTGAGAAGCCATGCTTCCGACAGTTCCGGAACAGCAGCTTGCGCAATCACTGATCCGTCTGCGTCATCACTGTCTGTGGCACTCCCGAGTTGTATCGTTGCTACGTAGGTTTTGTGGGTGTCATCTTGGACATACTCAATCAAACGGGTCGTTGCGCCGACGGCGAGCACCAAAACGCCGGATGCGCCGGGATCGAGTGTCCCTGCGTGGCCAATACGTTTGATACGGCTGATGCGACGTACGATAGCAACCACATCGTGCGAGGTTATGCCGAGTGGTTTGTCGATGGAGATGAATCCGTGCATAGTGCCGTTAGATCCGGTAACAAAAGTGCTGCCGCACTGTCGATGGTATGTTCTGCGAGATTGATGCCCGCGGCGTGGATATGACCACCGCCACCGTGTTTTTTTGCGACAGACGCAACATTAACGTTCCGGGAGCGCAACGAAATCTTGACACCCTGGTTTCGTTGCTTTATCAACATGATAACTTCCGGTCCTTCGATACGTTGTAGCATATGGAGTGCTTCGTCACTCTCGTCATCGGTCGCATTGAGTTCTTCCACCCATGTCAACGGGACACCGCACCAGACGACATCGCCGTGTGTATGCATGGCATTGATGACACGTGATGCAAGCGTGAGTGCTTCGAGTCGTGTCGAACGAAATACCTTCGACACTATCCGTGCGTGATCCGCACCTGCAGTAAACAGACTTGCGCCCAATGACAATGTCTTGGCGCTGGTATCGTAGATCTGAAAACTCTGCGTGTCAGTCATGATGCCAAGCAACAATGGCGTGGCTATCCCTGCGGTAATGGTAATACCGAGATACGGCAAAAACTCCGTGATGATTTCGCATGTTGCACAGGCATCAGCGACCACAAGATTGTGCACACCAAACAACGTGTTGGTTGCATGATGATCAATTTGTATGACCGCAGTGTGTTCGATGTGATGCATGTGCTGCGGAGCAATGCCCCCAAGCCGATCTGCCGAGGCACAATCGACCGTAATGATAAGGTCGGGATTTGGCCACGGTTTGTCGGCAGTCAGCGCGATGCTTTGTTCGCTCCCCGGCACCCACTCCAAGTATTGTGGTATTGGTTGTTGCACGACCGGTATGATTGTTGCTTCGGTCAGTTGTGGAAGTGCCATCATCAGTCCGATAAGGGAACCGAGAGCGTCTCCATCAGGATTGACGTGCGTGACCAAAAGTATGGTGTTTGCGTTGGTTACGCGTTCGCGCCATGTAATGGCAGCGGCGGTAAACATGCTAATTCGGTCCATGTCGTGTCCTACTGTTGCGACTTCATGTCGCGGAGTAATTCATTGATGCGCATGCTGTGGTCGAGTGATTCATCCAGCATGAAGCGAATGTCGGGTGCAGTCCGCAAATGGCGCAGTTCACGAGCAAGTTCACGTCGGATAAAGCCACGGGCGCGGTCAAGCGCGCCCATGGTTGCTTTGCGTGCTTCGGCATCACCCATCACGGATACGTGGATGTGGGCCATCTGCAGGTCTGTCGAAATATCAACGTTCACCACGGTGCAAAAGGCCACACGTGGGTCTTTAACTTCGAATTGGAGGAGGTGGCCGACGATTTGTTGTATTTCGCCGGCCACTTGAAGGGTACGTTTGCTCATCGTTATGCGGTGCGCTCCACGCGTTCCTTCCGGTAGAATTCCATGTTGTCGGCATCTTGGACGTCAGTAAACCCGTCCACCACGACACCACATTCGTACCCGGATGTCACTTCACGGACGTCTTCCTTGAAGCGGCGCAAGCTGCTCAAGCGTCCATCATGAACCACGACACCACTGCGGAGGACGCGGACCGAAAGCTGGCGATTGAGCTTGCCATCGGTGACGTAGAGACCTGCGACGATTTCGCGGCTGGGCAATCGGAACGTGTTGCGGACTTCTGCGTAGCCTTCGATGACTTCGCGGAATTCTGGGTCCAACATCCCGATCATTGCTTTCTTCATCTCTTCCACAAGGTTGTAGATGATGTTGTAGAAGCGTATGTCGATACCGCTGAGCTCAGCAAACTTGCGGGCTGCCGGGTCTGGTCGTGCATTAAACCCGATGATGATGGCTCGCGAGGCAATTGCCAAGTTGACATCACTTTCGGTAATCGTACCGGTACCACGGTGGATAATCTTGATTTGGACTTCGCTGGTATTTAGCTGACCCAACGCGTGTTCGATAGCGCCGATGGAACCCATCACGTCTACCTTGACGATCAAGTTCAGTTCTTTGATTTTGCCTTGCTGGATGTTGGCAAACAATCCATCGAGACTGACTGAGCGCAGATTTGCCATTGCATCGAGACGAATTTGGCGCTGTCGTTGAACAGCAACTTCGCGTGCGATGGTCAAATCGGTCATGACTTGCAAAATGTCGCCGGCTTGGGGGACTTCGTTGAGCCCAAGGATAAGGATAGGAGTAGACGGCTCGGCAAAGCGGATACGCTTGCCGGTTTCGTTGAACATTGCGCGCACCGTACCCGTACCGTTCCCAACCAACACGTTGTCGTCGAGACGCAATGTGCCGTTTTGGATGAGGACCGTTGCAATTGGGCCACGTTGTCGATCCATCTCGGCTTCGACGACGGTGCCGATTGCTTTGGCTTGTGGGTTTGCTTTGTAGTCCTGCAGGTCTGCTACCAACAAGATCATTTCGAGCAATCCGTCGATGTTGGTGCGCATACGTGCCGATACTTCGACACATGGGACATCACCACCGTAGGATTCGACAATGACATTATTGACCGCGAGCTGTTGACGCACGTTGTCAGGGTTGGCGTTTGGTGAGTCCATCTTGTTGATGGCGACAATCATCGGCGCACCTGCTGCACGGACGTGCGAAATGGCTTCGATGGTCTGCGGCATCACACCGTCGTCGGCGGCAACCACCAGCACAACAATGTCGGTCACTTGTGCGCCGCGGGCACGCATCGCAGTGAACGCTTCGTGGCCCGGGGTGTCGAGGAAGGTGATTTTGCGACCGTTCACTTCGACTTGGTATGCACCAACGTGCTGTGTAATACCACCCGCTTCACCTTCGGCGACTTTGGTCTGCCGAATCGAGTCGAGCAGTTTCGTTTTGCCGTGGTCGACGTGACCCATGATGGTCACCACTGGTGGGCGGGTAATCAGGGTTTCATCTGTTTCGGCAGCCAGAACGTCTTTGATGTTATCAACAATGCCAATCATGGCTTCGGGGATGTATTCGGTCGTTTCGATATTGAACTCGGCGCAGATAAGTGCAGCGGTTTCGTAATCGATTTGTTGATTGATGTTGGCAACCACACCGCTCTTGAGCAAAATCTTCAGGATTTCGGCTGCACCGACGCTGGTTGCTTCGGAGAGCTCACGAACCGTCAGATTACTGCCGAGTTGGATTGGGCCTTTGGGGCGAACGACGGGGCGGGCAACTTGCTGTCGACCACCGATACCACGGCCCATCATCGAGCCTGGTTTGCCGCCTTTGCCGCCTTTGCCACGTCCCTGGCCATCGCTCTCGGCGGCGTCAGATCCGCGTACTGCTCCTTTGCGGTCAGTGCTGTTCCGGCGTTGTCCCGAATTGCCGCCACGGCTCCCGGGGACTGCACCGCCGACGCCACCGCCGACTGGACCGCTATTGAACCCACCACGGCTTGGACCACCAGGTCCACCCGCACCACCCATCGGGCCAGAACGCGGTGGACCGCCAGGAGCACCGCCAAAGGGGCGATCACCGGGAGGACGCGGTGGCCGATCGCCGAATGGGCGATCACCGGGAGGGCGGGGTGGACGGTCGCCGAATGGACGATCGCCGGCTGGGCGTGCACCCGTGAATGGGCGATCGCCTGGAGGGCGCGGTGGACGGTCGCCAAAAGGACGATCGCCTGCAGGCCGTGGGGGTGGTCGCTCGCCTGGAGGGCGTGGCGTGTATGGTCGATCGGCGCTTACCGGTGGGCGTTCGCCTGGAGGGCGTGGGGTGTAGGGACGGTCGCCAAATGGCTGACGGTCACCTGCTGGTCGATCACCAGCGGGACGTGGCGGACGATCGGCATATGGTCGATCACCAGCCGGTCGAGGCGGGCGATCGCCGAACGGACGATCACCAGCCGGTCGTGGTGGGCGGTCACCCATTGGTCGGTCACCAGCAGGTCGTGGTGGGCGATCCCCGTACGGGCGGTCACCGGCTGGGCGTGGTGCTGATGCACCAGCGCTTTGAGGTGGGCGACTCGCTGGGACCGGTCGGGACTCAGAGGGTCGTGAAGCTTCAGGACGTGGTTTCTCGTCGCTGTCGCTTCCCCCTCCTTGAGGTGTATCATCACTGGCTGCATACAAGGGCAGACGCAGCATGTCGTTCCAAAATCGTCGCATTCGCTATCCTCCGTGTTGGCGGGTGCTGACATCACCTGATGTCATCGGTTGTTCAAGAGTAAGTGTCCGTGCAAAGGACGTCAGCGTTGCCCGATCCTCTTCTGTGAATGTGGAGAGCCGTAGTGCGCTCTGGATGCTGGTGCGCTCGAGCGCTGTGGTCCAGCAAGACGGATTCGAACAGAGGTATGCACCGCGACCGTTTCTTTTTCCCGTGATATCTATAGCCACGCGTCCTTCTGCAGTCCGTACAACACGTACCAAACCACGTTTGGCACCGGTTGACCTGCAGCTGATACACATCCTGGTCGGGATGTGCTTCGGACGTTGATGGGAACTCGTCATTCATTCACCGTGTAGTCAATGTCGGGGATCATAAACGACGCAATCAAGCGGTCGTTTGCGTAGATAAACAACTTGACTGAGGTAGCCCGAATCTGTATGGTTTGACCCACATAGTCGGTGCCCAACGGACCGTATTCGATATTCTGGTAGACAAATGTGCCGTATTCGGAGACCACACGGTCCTCGACCTTTGCATTCGCCAGCTCGACATCGAGCGCCATGCTTTCGGCTTCCGCCGCTTGGCGGAATTCGCTTGCTTCGCGCATCTCATCAATCAATGTGCTCGACGATTTAATATCAATTTTCCACTTGGTCAATTTGGCGGCGAGACGAACGTTTTGTCCTTCTTTGCCAATCGCCAGTGAGAGCTGTTTGTCGGGGACAATGACGACTGCTTTGTCCATGTCGCGGATTTGTACTTCGACAACTTGCGCAGGAGACAAAGCGTTTGCGATGAACTCCTTGACATCGGTTGACCATTGCACGACGTCGATTTTTTCGCCGTTCAACTCGTTGACGATGTTTTGGATGCGCACCCCGCGGATACCCACACATGCGCCGACGGGATCGATGCCTTCTTGACGGGCGGCAACCGCACACTTGGTGCGCACTCCGGGCTCGCGTGAGATGCTTTTGATTTCGACGGTGCCTGCCAGGATCTCGGGAACTTCCATTTCGAAGATGCGTTTGATGAGGTCATTATCGGTGCGTGTCACCAACAAGCGTGTCCCATGGTCTTCGCGTCGGATTTCTTTGAGCAATACCTTGATGCGTGTGCCTGGTCGGTAGTTATCGGATGCGACTTGCTGGTCGCGTGGCAAAATAGCTTCTGCTTTGCCGAGATCGATGATGATGTTGCCGTTCACGTTCCGCTGCACAACGCCTACCATCAGTTCACCGCGACGCTCGTTGAATTCGCTGTAGACATTGTCGCGTTCCACATCACGGATGCCCTGCAAAATGACTTGCTTGGCGGTCTGTGCTGCAATCCGACCGAAGTCTTTGGGCGTTGTTTCGACGACGATTTTCTCGAGCACTTGGATGTTTGGATCGTGTTTGCGTGCTTCGTCGTAGCTAATCTCGAAGCGTTCGTCTTCGACTTCGTCGACCACCAGCATTTCAGAATACACGTGTGGGTCGCCCTTGACCGGGTCGATTTTGACCACAATTTCAATCGCTGGCGGTCGTTCCCCGAGTGAACGCCGATATGCGGCGACTAATGCCTTTTCGACCTGCTCGATAATGCGTTCGCGCGGTATGCCACGCTCGGCTGCAATGGCGGATATGGCTGCAAAAAATTCTGTTCTCATCCTGCTTCACCCTCGTTAACGTGAGAGAAAAAAGAAAAGCGGGGAATACCCACTTCTGCGTAAAAAACCTATCGGTGGACGCACAACATGGCACGGGTACGCCGTGACATCTGGTATAGTATAGCATACTCAACGGGACAAATGTAATCCCTACGTAAGAATTGCAGGTGGATGGAGTGACCGCCAATACGCTCCTCGCAATCGATGCCGGGATTACCTGCGGCTTTGCGTTCTTTTGCCTCGAGTCCCACCAGCTGTTGCGCTACCGTTCGCACAATTACGGCAACCTTGTGCGGTTGCGCCGTGCAGCTGCGTCTTTTTTGGCGGATGAACCATCTGTTCGTGCCATCATCCTCGAAGGTGGTGGAGCGATTGCAGACGTGTGGGTCAAACCAGCACGCCACCGTGCCATCCCCATCCAGCTCATCACTGCCGAACAATGGCGTGCTGACGCTCTCTTGCCCCGTGATCAACGCCGTGGGTATATCGCCAAAAAGGCTGCAATAACGTCAGCGCGCCAGCAAATAAACGACCATGCCAGCAAACGCACCAAAGCGCTCCGCGATGATACCGCCGAAGCAATCATGGTAGGCGAATGGGCATTGGAACGCATGTCTGAACTTTTTCCTGCACTGAACGAAGGAAGGGAACCCAATGAACGCTGATACACGTGACGTGCTCAAAGCACTGGTCCGGGCCGAAATCGAAGCGGCAGTGCCGACCCTCATTGGTCTGAGTGATTGGATGTATCACAACCCCGAACTCGGCCGTCAAGAATACCAGGCGTCGGCCAAAATCGTCGATATTATCACCGAATACGGCGCATCGGTCACAAAAAACATCGCTGGCATGGAGACTGCGTTTGTCGCAGCACTGCCAGGTCAGAAGTCCGGCCCCAAAATCGGTATCATCGCCGAATACGATGCACTCCCCGAAGTCGGTCAAGGCTGTGGACATAATATCATCGCTACCGCAGCACTCGGTGCTGCAATGGGTTTAGCACGTATCGGGGATCGTTTGCCAGGTTCTGTGGTGCTGCTGGGTACGCCCGCCGAGGAGTCCGCAGTCCCCAACGCCGGTGGCAAGATTCACATGATTCGCGACGGACATTTCGATGGCCTCGATGCGACCATCATGATTCATCCGATGACCTACGATCGGCTCGATTACGATTCTTCATTGGTCGCCAAAGGGTTGGAACTCACGTTTCATGGCAAATCGGCCCACGCCGCTGCCAATCCACAAGACGGCATCAATGCACTCGACGCGCTCATTGTGACCTTTTCGAGTGTCGGGCTACTGCGCCAGCAGATTCGTGATGATGCGCGTATCCATGGGATTATCACGCACGGTGGCACCGCACCGAATGTCATTCCCAATCTGACCAAAGCACGTTTTCGTATCCGCGCTGCCGACATTGCATACGCAGAGGACCTCTTTCGCCGTGTCATTGCCTGCGCACAAGCCGGTGCACTTGCGACAGGTTGTACGCTCGAGTGGGAGGAGTACATGCCGGCCTACTTGAACATGGTGCCCAACCGTGCACTCGGCCAACTCTTTGCCAATAACCTCGAACACATCGGTCGTGACTTGTCTGCCGCCCCGGCCAAAACCGGAGCG